>JAGAKH010000077.1 GCA_017625725.1 Bacteroidales bacterium
AAAAAACAATCTCTTCTTCATATCTGTTAAATTATATTACTTTCCCTTATATGTAAAGCCAAGCTTGTCAAGTCCCTTCTGCACATCCTCATTCTTCATGAAGCAGTCCCACAGAAGCCCGGTCCTGTAATTCTCTATCATCACCACGATAGGTCCCTGGTCGATGGCGATGTATGATGGGGCGAACCATTTGCCTGAAAGGCTGAAAGCATCCCGGAAACCGTATTCCTTAAACAGTCGGTCACCAAGTACATAGTAGAAATATCTCAATGCCTTCATGCTTTCTTCCGGAGTATAAGGCATTGATGACAACGCCGCAGTTGGAGCAATGGTTCCCCTGTCGTTAGTAGGAGAACTGGCTGTATATGAATTCGGTATATCCGAAGCAGTAAGTCCCCAACATTCATCACTATAGCCGGCATATTTCCTAGGATTCGACTTACAATAAGCATGGTTGATCTTTGAGTGAGCCACATTCTGCTCCCAGTATGAAGCATAGCTATCGCTGAGATTACGAGGATCAAGGCCTAAAAACGAATAATGAGCGAAGAAAAGAGGGCCACCCTTATCGCTGCCAAGAGGCAGCTTGAAGCCATAATAATCTCGGCCATTCTTCATACCACCATTACGTGCCCATCCATTATCATATACTTCTTTGGTAATCGGATAGGTCGGTGATGAAGCAGCAAGAACGTATACAATCAGGGCTTCGTTCCAGCCGCTTATATGCATATTCATCGACCATGCATGATTTGGAGACCAGTGCCAATATAGTGCCTTGGAATTATTGAGATACCATGTCCATTCTACTTCTTCCCAAATCTTCTGTATACCGTCACGAATATTTTTTTCTGTTGTATTTTCAAGATTGAAATACTGCTGTACGGTCAGCAACCCCTCCATCAGCAGAGCAGTCTCGACCAGATCACCTCCATCATCCTTTGTGCTGAATGCCTTAGCCTTGCCTGTTGTTCCATCCAGCCAATGCGAAAATGCTCCATGGAAACGTTCTGCCTTGTTTGCAAGGAAGTCAACTATGACTGCCATACGTTCCGCTCCCTGCTCCCTTGTAATAAATCCTCTCTCAATTCCCACAGGAATCGTCATGACGCCGAATCCAGAACCTCCAGATGTCACTGTTTCCCCAGACCCCAGACGTTCTCTCGCAAGACCAGAAACAGGATGGGCATAATCCCAGAAATATTTAAAAGTCTTCTCCTGCACAAGGGTAAGAAGCTCCTCATCAGATATCCTCTTAAACTTGTCAGAAGGGTCGTAACATGTTACAAATGAATAACTATATGATTCGACCAAATTAACTCCAAGCTGCTCTACTGACAGGATGGAAAGGGTATATGTGCTGAAATATGCCAACTGCTCCTTAGGCCTCAATTCTATTACCGAATGGTTTTCTCCGTAAGAAACATCCAAATCACCACCTGAAAACCTTATCGCTGAAGGATCAAATTTTTCAATATCTACATCTGCAGAAAACTCTAAAGTAAAAACCACATCGCTTACTGGCTGCCAGGCCAAAGGCTTGGAAGCAGTCATGGGCGTACCATTTAAAGAGGCCGAAAACAATAGCGTTTTCTCCAGTTCGGCTTCATGTACTGAATCCTTTCCACAAGACGACAGCAATACAGACAGCAATATAACGACAGATGTGATCTTATTTCTCATCAATAAACTGTTTTTAAAAGGTGGAGGAGAGGCTCCCCCACCTTATTGATATCAGAAACACAGGATTATTCAAGGTTAATGAGCTTCTCTTCCTGCCAAAGCTTTCCAACTTCCTGATCAGTAAGAGCTCTGTTGTAAATACGAACCTCGTCAATAGAACCGTTGTAGTAAGTCATCCATTCCTGGTTGTTTACACCGTCAATAACAGCTGCCCAACCACCGATATAGAGAGCGTTCATAGTTGCTGAAGTAAGGTCGAGGTCACCGAACGGACCAGCTGGATCACCATACTCTGCAACGCCGTCATGTGTAAGAACGCCGTCTGCATAAACTTTCCATGCGCCTGTAGCTGCATCATACGAACGTACTACATGGTACCACTCGTCTACCTTTGCATACTCTGGTCCCTGAATGTTTGGCCAGATAGATGCCTGGAACTTAGCCCCGTCCGCACCCTCTTTGTAAGAGTCGATACGGGCGTTGAACTGCTGATAAGTAGCGCCGTCCTCACCTACACCTGAGTTGTCGAAGAAGAACTGCATTGTGCTTCCCCAGTCGTGCTCACCGCCGTTTACAGAGAAGAATGTACCGCTTCCGAGAGCAGGTCTCTTAACCCATGCTGAGAATGTGAAGCTCTTAAGGCTCTTTATACAGTTTGCTTCAGCAAGAGTATACTTGAGGTAACCCATCTCCTTAGCGTTGCCTGAAGTGTTTGTGTAAGCCTTACCGATAAAACCGGTTACAAAATCGGCTTTACCCACCTTTTTATCGTAAGTAACACCCTCACCAACTGCTACTGAGCCATCCTCGAATGGGAGATGAAGGACAAGAGCATCTGCTGCAACTGTTACCTTTGTTGCATCAGTATCATCTCCACCTTTACCACCCTCTTTGTCACATGACACGAACATTGCGATTGTCATCGCTGCTGCCAAATAAAAAATCTTTTTCATAATCTGATAAAATTAAAAATAAATAATTGTTGTTGGTATATCATTTTAGTACGTATATCCTGGCGTTTTTTTCAGACCGGTGTTTACCTGAATCTGGTTTGATGGAGTAGGAAACACCTCATTCTTGCCCGCCTTGAATCCTTTTGATGCAAGGACTGCAGCGGCCTGGCCTGTGCGTACAAGGTCAAAGAAACGGTCATCCTCCATTGCGAGCTCAGCTCTACGCTCTTCCCAGATGTTTTCGCGTGTCGCGCCGATTGCAGATAGTCCAGCTCTTTCTCGAACCATATTCAAGGCAGCATCAGCCGACATTCCAGAAGCGGATTCGATTACTGCACCTTCGACAAGGGCTTCAGCATAGATGAGAAGCACTTCCGCGTAACGGAGGAGACGCATATTGTGGTCAAGACCGTAGCTATTGTTGGTGAAAGTGTTTGTTGATGACGGCGTGCAAACCTTTCCGTTGTAATAAGAATTAGGGCAAGTTTCAAGGATAAGGTCACCGTAAGGTGTCTTTTCACCTTTCTTGAGAACTGTCACTGCAAGACGCTCCATATCGCCTCTCTCTGTGAGGAAGTTTACAAGTCCCTGACTTGGAACCTTGAATCCCCAACCCTGCATGCTTGAAGGCTGGTTGCTTCTCGGCCCCTGGATGAAGCCATAATAGCAAAGTGGTGCGGAACCGCTTACCTGCCCGAGATCATCACTGCCAATCTCCATGAGTGACTCCTTGCCATATTCACCCTCTATCGAGAACGCATCTATAAAGTCTGGCATAAGCGCATACCTTCCGGAAGCGATTACCGCATCTGCCTGAGCTGCAGCCTCATTCCAGTCCTTCATATAAAGAGCCACCTTTGATTTGAGACCCATAGCCGAATACCTATTGTATCTTCCCTTTTCAGTGAAACTATCAGGAAGGGCATCAATTGCCTCATCGAGATCCTGGCAGATGAAGTCGTAAATCTGCTCTACAGTAAGCGCAGGAAGATTACCAAGCTCCTGTGCTGTCATTGTCCTGTCGATCTTAGGGACACCGCCGAAAAGACGCACAAGATTGAAGTAAGCATATGCACGGATAACCTTTGCTTCACCACGACACTCGGCAACCGTCTTCAAAGCGCCCTCGTCAGAAAGCTCCTCCTCAAACTTGGCCAATGATTCTATAGCATAGTTTGCTGATGAAACCATATCGTAAAAATGCACCCATATGGCATCAATATGACCATTGGTCGGTCCGAATGTAAAGTCATCAAGTTCCTTTGTCTCGATACCATCAGTAACAGTAGATCCTTTGTCATCATCATCTGAAGGCACGCCCATCACGCTCACATAATTGAATGCCCTACCTTCGCTGAGTCTCATGGAAGCGTACGCAGCACTTACAGGCTGAAAGATATTTTCAACCTTTGTATAATCCATACCCGAAGTCGGCATCGAAGCCTCTGTACGGATGTTGAGAAAATCCGCACAAGATGTCACAAGAAGGGTAATGATTGAAATAATTGCTATTAAAAACTTTTTCATTTCGCTTAGAAGTTAAGATTGAGACCGACTGTATAGATTGACTGCATCGGATAAACAGAGGAGCCGTCAATTCCAGACTCGATTGGAGAGCCGCCGATTTCTGTAGTAAATCCATTATATCCAAAAAGTGAAAGAGGGCGCTGAGCCGTAGCATATATTCTGATGCTGCCCTTGCCGAATACCTCTCTGAAGGTATATCCTACCTGAATGTTCTGAATACGGAACATAGATGCATCCTCCACGAAAAAGTCGTTGCAACAGAGTGTCGAAGTCTTCTGCATTGCAGCCGGAGAAGGGTATCTTGTGTCTGTCCTCTCCGGAGTCCAGCAGTTCTCGTAGAAATCAAGATCATAGTTACCATCAGCAAACACAGTCTTGTTCATTCTCTTGGAGTTGAGGATCTTGTTTCCGATGTTTGCGTTCATGACCATCGAGAAGTCAAGGTTCTTCCACTCGAAACCGAATGTAAGACCCATCATAAGCCAAGGATTCGGAGATCCGAGGTAAGTCTTGTCATCCTCATTAATGACCTTGTCGCCATTGATATCCTGATACTTAAGATAACCTGCCTTCTTGTCCGACTGGGCAACTTCGCTGAGGATCGCTTCCTTCTCAGATGCAAAGACTCCGTCTGTCTTGTAGCCCCAGAATGCACCGATAGGCATGCCCACCTGTGTCCTTGTAGCATAACCTCCGGTCACACTTGCTCCAGAAATGTAATCCACATCCTTGAGCTCGAGAACCTGATTCTTGTTGAATGTGGCATTGAATCCGATATTGTAACGGAAGTTCTCACCTACTGTGTCAGCCCACTTGAGCGAAAGCTCGACACCGGCATTGAGAACCTTACCGTTGTTTGCAAGGAGAGTAGCGACTCCACCACCAGTAGCGACCGGCGCGTAAAACACAACATTGTTTGTAATACGGCTATACACATCAAGCTCTCCTGAAAGCCTGTTTGAAAGGAACGCAAAGTCGGCACCTATATTTGCTTCATTTACAACCTCCCACATAAGAGAGTTCTGATAAACTGTCTGGGCTCCGACACCGTCAATCACCGTTCCACCGAACACACCAGAAGCGCCGATTCCCGATGATCCTACGATTGAAGTCGAGTTTGCAGGAACGTTATCATTTCCGAGCATACCCCAGCTGGCACGAATCTTCAGGAAGTCAAACACGCGCTGGCTGCTCATGAAATCCTCATCAGAAATGTTCCATGCAAGACCGACAGATGGGAAGAAGCCCCACTTCTGCTGATACTTCGAGCTTCCGTCAGCACGGAGAGTTACAGTTGCAAGATACTTGTCCTTGTAATTGTAAGTACCACGTGCGAAGAAAGACAATCCGTTATATCTTGATGCAGCATCGGAAGTAGTCTGGTTCTTGTATGAACCGTTCACGAGATACTTCGACTGCTCATCGAAACCAGGAACACTATTAGCCCTGCCTGTGAGGGATGCATTGTACTGCATTCTTGTAGACTGACCGAGCATTGCCGAGAATGAGTGGGCACCCTTTGTGTCAGAGTAGGTAAGAGTGTTGTCGATGATATGGTATGTACCATAGCCATATGTCTTCGACAACGCTGAAGTCGCATTGCCCTGAGAACCTCCTACATAGTTTTCAGGAGAGTAGTTCCTTGAATCAAAGAAATAGAAATCAAGATTGTAAGAAGTCTTGAATTTGAGTTTTTCAGGAATGATACTAGCCTCGGCATAAGCTGAGAAAACTGTCTTGAAACCCTTCTCTTTGCTGTCATGATAATATGCTGCAGCTGCAGGGTTACCGTATGAGTTACCGTATCCGTAGTTCTGAGGTGAATCGAACGGCTCAGGATAAGCGGCAGTGTTGTTCTCGTTATACACACCATAGATCGGCGGGTTGACAAATGCCTGATAATAAACCCCTGAGTTGGCGTTTTTCTTGTTGTTCATTGAAACGACAGTATTAAAACCGACCTTGAGCCAGTCTGTCATCTTCTGATCGAGTCTTGCTCGGAAGTTAAGACGGTCATAGTCGTTTTCACAGTAGTTCATGATACCATCCTGATAGTAGTAGCTTAGACCTATCGAATAGTTCGATTTCTCAGTACCTCCGGAAAGATCGACAGAATGAGAGTGTGTGAAAGCTGGCTTCACAAGCTCCGCATACCAGTCGGTGTCCGCCTTATAGTCAGATGAATCAAGTGGTTTGAAGCCGGTGGTACCGTCAAATGCCATATTATAAAGCTCACAGTACTGCTCTGTATTAGTAAGCTTCATGATGTTTGTCGGCACCTGAACACCAGCATATCCATCATAAGTCACTCTGATATGACCAGCCTGTCCCTTCTTTGTAGTCACAATGATGACACCATTTGCAGCACGAACACCATAGATTGCGGCAGCTGATGCATCCTTTAGAACCGTCAGAGACTCGATATCACTGCTGGCAAGGAAGTCGATATTGTCCATGAAGGCACCATCCACCACATAAAGAGGATTAGCATAATCTCCAATAGAACCGACTCCACGGATCTTTACTGACGGACCGGCACCTGGAGCACCGCTTTGGGTAATCTGAACACCGCTCACCATACCGGAAAGCGCGGACATAGGGTTTGCAGTTGCCTGCTTAGCCAGAGCATCACCCTTTACATTTACGATCGGAGCGGTGAGGTCTTTTGACTTCTGGGTACCGTAACCTACGACCACAACCTCCTCCATCATCAGCGCATCCGGCTGCATGGTCACGTTCATCTGGGTCTGTGCAGGAAGCACCTGAG
>JAGAKH010000078.1 GCA_017625725.1 Bacteroidales bacterium
ACGGTGAGGAGCTCGTAAAGAGAATGGAGAAGGTCGGTGCCAAGGCATACCTCGTGAACACAGGATGGAACGGTACAGGAAAGCGTATCTCTATCAAGGATACAAGAGGAATCATTGACGCTATCCTCGATGGCTCAATCGACAAGGCTCCAACCAAGACTATCCCTTACTTCAACTTCACAGTTCCTACCGAACTCCCTGGCGTTGACCCAGCTATCCTCGATCCACGCGACACTTATGCTTCAGCAAGCGAGTGGGAAGAGAAGGCTAAGGATCTTGCAGGACGTTTCATCAAGAACTTCAACAAGTTCACTGGAAACGACCTCGGTAAGTCTCTCGTAGCTGCAGGTCCGGCTCTCTAATCCGGATTACACATACTGACAACAGAAGCTGACCCAAAGGTCAGCTTCTGTTTTTTTGGGGGGGTGAGAGAAGTTCAGGAGGATAACAACGGAAAACTAAAATAAAATAGCTATTCTTTTGAAAATCAAAGGAATAGCTATTGCTTTTGTATGTATTTGAAGTGCGAAAAGAAACACACAATCCATACGATTATTTTCTTTTTCAACCATACATTCTCATCATCACCATATAGAATACAAGAAACCGACCCTTTTGGGTCGGCTACTTTTGATTTTACTTATGAGGGGAGAAGATTTCAACATTCGCTTCGCTCAGTCGAAATGACAGGGCAAGCTCAGGAAGGTTACTGACGGGATTCAAGGCGAAGAACGGAATCACAATAGTCGATTATCTTTTCGCGATGAGTGATGAATATCATGGTATGGTCAGGAAGTCCGGCAGTAAGCCTCTCCATAAGGGCCGACTCTGTCGCTGCATCCAATGCCGAACTGAACTCATCCAGAAGAAGAACTGATCCCGGCCTGAGCAATGCCCTGGCAATGGCGATTCTCTGGGCCTGGCCTTCTGAAAGACCGGCTCCGGCTTCGAAACATTGCGTATCGAGGCCTGATGGAAGATCGCCGACGAAGTCTGCTGCAGCAATCTTAAGTGCTTCAAGCATTTCATGCTCCGTTGCATCAGGGTTTCCCATCAAAAGATTTTCACGAATACTACCGCTGAAAAGGCTGTTTCCCTGAGGAACATACACCATATTGCACCTGGTGTCCGCTGATGCGGGAAGCCTGTTCCCGTCTGACACATATAATTCTATAGAACCTTTCCGTGGCTTAAGCAACGAAAGCATAAGCTTTATAAGAGTACTCTTACCCACTCCCGTCGGTCCTACTATTGCAGTGCGGCTTCCTGGAGCGAAGTCGTAAGAGAAACTGTTCAGTACATCATGGTCCGAATCAGGATAGGCAAAGTCGACATCCTTTATTGAAATTCCGGCTGTCCCGGGCAGGAGCCTGCTGCCGGAAAAATCCTCCCGAGGGAGTTCTTCCAGTTCAATAAGACGGTCAATCGAAGCGGTTGCATGAATCAAGGATGGAATCTGAGTACTGAGTTCAACCAAAGGACGTTGGATCTGTCCGACAAGCTGGAGGAAGGCTGTCATCATACCATAACTTATGGTTCCTTCACTGATACCGAAGACGCCATATAGGAAGGTGACGGTGTGTCCGGCTGAAAATGCCAAAGAGACGAAGATTCTCGAGACTACACTGAAACGTGTCCTTTTCAATTCCTTTTCATACAATGAATTCTGCAGGGTCTCCAGTTCTGATGAACTGCTGTCGGCGTATTCCAAGGTCTGCAGAAGAGTAAGATGCTGTATGCTTTCCTGAAGATGAGACTGCACCTGACTGTCGCTGTTACGGATATTATGCGTAAGATCCCTCATCCTGCGTGTAATGAAACGTCCGACAAAAACTCCGGCAGGGACAAGCACGACGACAATCAAGGCCAATCTTACATCGAGAATAATCAGAAAGGCAAAGGCAACAATGAACTGAAGCATTGTGCCGATGACATTGGGAAGTGAAGATGAAAATGATGTTGCCACCACACGAACATCCTCAAGCATACGGTTCAGAAGATCGCCTGAATGATGACGCCGGCCTCCGTCACTTTTAAGATGCAGCATTATATCGAAGAGGATATAACGCAGACGATTCTTTATATTGATTTCAGTCTTTGTCTGAAGATAGCTTCTGACTGAATTCAGCAAAAGTCTGGACAGAACGACAATTATCAGTGACAGTCCCCACCAATACAGCTGATCTCCCACATCGTACCCTTCAAAGGCTGCGACAGCCACATCAACAAGTTTCTTGCAGGAATACACAAATCCGACCGAGCAGAATGCGAGAAGCACATGACAGGCCATCATGGCAAGAATTGCAGCCCGAAACGGGCGTATAACTCTGCAGAACCATCTGAAATACTTGCGCATAGGGCTACATTCTTTTTACTGCATTTCGACATGTAAATGCCGCATCGGAATCAGGAAGACACTCCAGATGCCAGCAAGCGACCTCGCCAATCACCTTTTCCACAGTTGAATGAAGCCTGTCAGTCGACTTCCTGTCCCATCTCATACATGAACATGCAGGGAGGAGAGAAGCATATGCCTGTAACGGCATCAACCTTTCTATTTTGTTTGCCGGAGCCTGAGACAATCTCACCACCGCTTTCAGCGGAAGACTTTCATTCCTGTAACACGGGGTCTTGCCACTCCATGGTGTTCCATATGCAATCACTTCACCATCTATGAATCTGATGACCGGGTTATCATCATTCAGGAGATAGGTTCCTTCAATATTTTCAAGCCATAACCTGCTATGGGTACTCTTTCCTGTTCCACTTCTGCCGAGAAACATATAAGCTCCTCCATCATATCCCACTACTGAAGCATGTACAAGAAGTGTATCAAACGGATTGGTCTTGAATGCATACAGCAGCATGAGTGCATTGCTGATGGCAAAAGACATGAGCTTGTCCGCATCCGCGGAAGGAACGAACAATGTATTATCGGCATAATCTTCAGATGGAAACAGAAGACAATCCGGGCGGGATTTAAAATAAGAAAAGGCAAATGAAAAATACCCATCCTGATCAAATATCCAGAAATAAGGCGGTTCATCATTGAGACAGTTGCGTACAAATCCCCTTTTCTGTAAGGCAAGATCGTCAGAAAGAGAGACTTTAAGGCTAAAAAGAGGTTCCCCTTCATCACTACAGGCAAAAGGGATATATGGAGCAAGATATCCGTCCTCGCTGAAACCTTCCGGCAGAATCACATCAAACATGTGACCTGCCACATTATATCTGAATTTTTTCGTCATAATTTTCAAAGGTAGTGATTTTTATCCGTAATTTTGCATTTCAGAACAAAAGTATGAAAAAGACCCTGATCAAAGACAAAGCTATAATGATGGAAGAAATCCGGTCCTTGATTTCTGAAGGCCGGACAGTATCCCTTACGGTCAAGGGACATAGCATGAACCCATTCCTTGTGAACATGCGTGACCAGATGACACTCGGTCCATGGACGGATGAAGACATCAGGAAAGGATGCGTCGCCCTGGTCAGGGATATACGAGGAAACTATCTCATACATAGAATCATCCGCAAGGAGAATGATGAGATCATCCTCCTTGGAGACGGTAATATTGGATTTACAGAAACTGCCAAATGCAAAGACATCATAGGAATAATGTACAGCATAACACGTAAAGGCAGGACCTGGACATCCGACTCATTCGTATGGAAGGCTTATTCAGCAATCTGGATGTTTCTTACACCTGTGAGAAGATGGCCTCTTGGACTATACAAACGTCTGCATCGCCTAAAAACCAGAGAAAGGCACGATTATTCTCCCAAGAGATAATGTTTCCAGAACAGTTTGTTTGAATTGTCATCATGGACACCCTGATAGCTTCCATAGCCATGGAGACCATCAGGATATATCATAAAGTCAAACCTCTTGCCCTTCCTGTGCATCGCATCAAGGAGCAGAAGGGTATTCTGATGATGAACATTGTCATCACCGGTTCCATGAGTAAGCTTCAACATCACCGAATCGTCAGATGTGAAATCCACAGGATAACCGTCGACGTACTCAAGTACTCTGGCTACCTTATATCCTTCCGGATTGTTCTGAGGAGTGTCCATATATCTTTCAGTATAATGTGAATCATACAAAGCCCAATCATACACTCCGCCGCCGGCAATTCCATATGGGAACCTGTCTGAGGCCTGCATCAGAAGCATTGTAGTCATGGTTCCACCAAAAGAAAAGCCTTCCACACCTATCTTGTCCGGCTGGACAAAAGGAAGTGCCTTCAAAGCATCTGCCCACGCACAGAAATCCTTGACTTCCCACACTGTAAGCCGACGATATATCATATCCAGTGTCTTTCTTCCGTTATGGCCGGCTGCCCTCGGGTCGACTGTTATATGGATTATTCCATTATCAGACCACCACTGTCTGGACGACGACGGTGTCCTCCATGTATTACGGACATATGGAGTATCCGGTCCGCCATAGATCTCCACATGCACAGGATATTTACGGCTGCGATCAAAATTCTTAGGATATACAATCATACCTGGGAGATTGAATCCGTCTTCTGTCGTCAGGTATACCATTTCAGGCAGGGCATAATCAGAAGCGTCATAATCAGGTCCTTTCATATCTGCTGCAACAAAGGATCTGACCGGAAAAGTCTCTCGGGAACCAGTATCTTCATGACGTACTTTTCCTGAAATGTTCCGAAGAACCTCCGCGTCCACGAAAGATGCACATAGATTGGAACTTCCGTCTGAAAGCACTCCACCCTTGTTTGTAGAGACTATGATTCTGGTTGGAGTCTGAGAATTGGAGCAGGATGCGACAAAATAACGGCCCTCAGGAGAGAAAGTAATCCTGGTGACATTGAATGACGGGTCTGTCAGAGCAAAGATGCGTCCTTTCGAATCAACCTTATAAAGAGTCTGGGTAGCGGCTGCATCACGTACTGCAGTAAAATATACATCCCCCTTCTTCTCATCTACACGGACCAGCGATATCCTCCAGTTAGGACCATCCGTAAGCCTCCGGAACACCTGGCCGTCATAGGAAAGGAAGTATATCTGCTGCCATCCTGTCTCGAATTCCCTGGCCATATACAGTCCCTTTTCAGTAAATATCACCGATGTGATCCAGTTAAGCCATGTAGGATAGGTTTCGTGATAAATAGCTTTCTTACTACCGTTCTCTACATCAACGCTATAAAGGTCAAGAGTGTTCTGCAGACGCGGCATACGGGCAATGAAGAACTCCCTGCTGTCCGGTCCCCAGAAAGGAATACCGAAATACTGGTCTTCTGCAGGATCGAAATCCGCCCAGGTCACTGATGAATCGGAAATATCTGCAATTCCGATCCTTACCTGTGGATTGGTCTGTCCTGCTTTCGGATATCTGGTCTCACTGAGGGAACCACCCACGACAAGATCCGTCACCTTTGGGCTCTGAGACTGCGAAGCCGCTCCAAGAGGATTCGGAAAAGCCGAATAGATCGGGAACATCGGAACTTCTGAATTGTCGAAGCGGTAAAAACCAATCTTCCGACTGTCAGGAGACCACCAGAAAGCCTTGTATTTTGATGAACGGCCAAGAATCTCCTCATAATAGACCCATGACGCATAACCGTTCAGGATGACATCAGATCCGTCATCCGTAAGTCTTGTTTCCTTTCCGCTTGCTATGTCAACTACATAAAGATCATTGTCCCTTGTAAAGGCAAGTTTCGTGGAATCCGGACTGAATGTGAGATTCACAGCCTTTTCCGGAATGATCGGAAAGCCGGTATATTTTTCAGGGGCCTTCACTCCATCTGTCCTTTTACCATCGACAGCATTCAGCACGAAAGCAGTCGAGTCGATGAAAGAGCCGTCATAACTGAAAATGACCTCTTTTTCGTTGAGCCATTTCCAAGAACGCGGAAGACGGTTAAACTCCTGAGCCACAGCATTTGAGGCAAACATTATAAAAAACATCAAGAAAAATCTCACTTTCTTCATATCATAGAATCTTTAAATTATTCAGCAAACATTTCATCCTTGAAATTTACGAGATAGACCTTTTCCGTTGCACGGGTCATAGCCGTATAGAGCCATTTCAGATCATCGGCAGTCATATCCTCCTGCCAGAACGGATTGTCTATGAAGACACATTTCCATTGGCCGCCCTGTGATTTATGGCATGTGATGGCATTGGCATATTTTAGCTGAAGGGCATTATAATACTTATCCTCACGTACAGCTTCATACCTTTTCCTTTTTGCCGTTATATGTGAATAGTCCTCATTCACACCCTGATACAACATATTTGCCTGCTCGTATGTCAGTGAAGCACTTTCAGAATCCAAGGTATCAAGTATGACCTTGGCAGTCAGTTCCTGGTCATCATAATCAGGGAATGCCAGACGGGCTTCGGCAAAATGAAGTCCATAACGTTCTTCATATCTTGAAATCTTCTTAAGCTTGGCTATGTCACCGTTGGCTATATAATCAATATCCTTCATCCCTTCAAGAAACTGATAGCAGTTCTTGACAATCATGAGCTTATCATCCCTCACCAGTCTTTCCTCCTTGAACTGTACCGTTGAACGTATGCCTAGGTTATATCTTATGGCCCTTTTGTTGGAACGGCACAGAATCACCGTATCATCTTCACCATACTTGGAATATGCATCAGATATCCTCTCTATCAAGTCTCCCCCGCTTATTCTCTCTATATCGTCAAAGTCCATAGTCTCCAGACACAGATCGCTTATATCAAAGGCCGAAGGACCGAATTCCAGTTCATCAAGCAACTGTCTGAGCAAAGTCGCATTATGCAGGATACCGGATTCCTTATGCTGGCGGACAACAGTCCTGAGTTCGGCGAAAAGCGTTCCTCCCATCATGGCCATATAGTCCTTGGACAATGCAGGAGAGGCATCCAGTCCGACAGGAGGCAACTGTGCCGAATCACCGATAAGAATAAGCTTGCAGTCTACACCGGAACGGACAAAGGTCACGAGGTCATCCAGAAGATTCCCGGAACCGAAGGAAGTCGTCGACTGCTGTTGAACGGAATCTATACCGATCAACGACACTTCATCGACAACGAAAAGAGTTTCCTTATCCTTGTTTGGAGACAGTGAAAACTGTCCGAATCCATCTCCACCAACTGATTTCTGACGATATATATGCTTATGGATAGTGAATGCAGGTTGTCCTGAATAGGACGAAAGTACCTTTGCTGCACGCCCTGTAGGTGCCAGGAGGACACATTTGGTCTTATATTTCCTCAACGAGGAGATTACTGAAGATATGGCGGTCGTCTTTCCCGTTCCGGCATATCCGTTCACTATAAGGATATCATCCTCATATGACGAAAGGAAATCCGCAACACTTCTGAGCAGATCGTTCTGACACGATGTCGGTTCATGACCCAGTCCGGATATGAAGTCAGAATATAGAAGATCCGAATACCCCATTACCTGTTCCTTTTAAATATCATGGATATGACAACCAGGACAGGGTATATCTCCAATCGACCAAGGATCATGTCAAATGTATATACCACCTTGACCAGAGGCAGCTGAGAGGAATAGTTGTAAAGGCTTCCAAGCTCACCGACTCCCGGGCCGACACTTCCTAAAGATGCGACAACTCCTGAAACAGCCTCAGATGCCTCTGTTCCCAAAGCCATGACAACCACAACTGAGAATAGAATGACAAGGACATAAAGCACCACATACATCATGACGGCACTTATTGCCGTTTCCGGCAGATTCTGACCACCCAGACGGACCTGTGAAACCGATGAAGGATGAATTCTTCTGTACACCTCATTCTTCACTGCCCTGAAAGAAATGATCAGACGGTCGATCTTGATTCCTCCCGTAGTGGATCCCGAGCAACCGCAATGGAATGATATGAAGATCAGGACGACAGAAGCAAGCAGAGGCCAATTGGAATTATCACAATTGGCAAAACCGGTTGTCGACATATAGCTTACGACATTGAACGATGCATCCAGAAGAGCCTTGCCGAAAGAATCATAATCCCCATCATTCATGAGGGAGAAAGTTATGATCAGAGACATCAACAGAATCGACAGGAAATAATACCTGACGATCACATTGTTCAAAGGCTTCAGAGAGCGGGTCACGAAAGTTGCATATATAAGTCCGAAATGTAAGGCAGATACAGCCATAAAGACCATGCAGACAAAATATATGAGATCGGAATCGTAATATGCTACTGAAAGATTGCGTGTACTGAATCCTCCGGTTGCCGCAATACTGAATGCGTGGTTGATCGCATCAAAGACCGTCATTCCGGAAAGCCATAAGGCAACAGCCGTGACAACTGTAAGCCCCAGATAAACTTTTGTAATCACCCATACGACCTTGGACGAGCTGTATCTGTATCCTTCCTTGGACAAGGATGAGAACTCCATATTCGTAAGTTTCAGTCGATATGGACTTGCTTCCGGCATAACAAGAAGAAGGAAGACAACCACTCCCAGACCACCGATATAATGTGTCGAAGATCTCCAGAACAGAAGGCTTTCAGGCAGGGATTCTATGTCATTCAATATAGTAGATCCTGTCGTAGTGTAGCCGGAAACGCTTTCAAACCAGGCGTTGACCAATGTGAATTCTCCGCCCCACAGGACATACGGCAACATACCGAAAATGAACGAAAGTATCCAGGCCAGTAAAATAGTGACATAACCATCCCTCAACGTCAAGGCAGTGGACCTTTTGACGAAGATGAAAGGGAATGAGCCGACAAGCAGGGTAATAATGAAACTGATGAGAAGCGGTCCGAATCCAGAATCCCTGCCATAGATCAGAGACACAACCAATGACAATGCCATGAACAAGGCACTCACCAGCAAAGCCTTACCTACATTTACGGATATGGATTTTACATTCATGCCGTATATCCTTGATTAATTGTTCCCGGAAATGCTTTCGAGCATCTTCTCTCTGTCCTCCCTTAGAGACTTCACCCTTCTTTTAAGCTCAATATTATCCTCTACAATCTCAGTAAGACCGGAATTTATATTCGCCAACTGGTCGTCACCGTCAAATGTGAAATTATATCTGCGTCCGGATTGCCTGTAATGATCTATAGCATCAGACATCCTGCAGATAGGATTCACATAATTCACCATTATGAAGTACAGCAGCAGGACAACAAGAAGGATTCCAGCAGAAACAGACACGACTCCTGGTATGATGCTCCTATAGAACCCGCTGTCAAAATCCTTTGAATTCTTCTGTAATTCTTCATATATGGCCTCATTAAGGACCCCTATATCCTTGCTGAACTTATTGTAACATGGCTGAAGACTACCGAAGAACCATTTTCCGGTGTTGACGGTATCAGCCAGAAACACCTCGTCGAATTTCAATGATGTCTCTACGAAACGGTCAAAGGAGTTTGCAACCGAATCCACCATCGGAAGGACATGAGGGGAACAGATGCTCTTCTTCAAAGTGTCTGACTGAGCCATGAAATACTCCAGATTGAAATCAGGCATGATTGAAATATCGTTCTGAACGACAACGGCAAGCATCTGATGATTATACTCCGCTGTCAGATCAGAAAGTTTCTGAGATACATTTATACTATGGATATTTGATGCAATGAGCTCAGAGACATAGCTGCTCATCCTACGGTATTCCAGAATGGAAATCACTCCTGAAAGAAACAGGATTGCACCTATCGAGCCAAGGCTGAGGATAAGTCTATTCCTCATAGAAGGCCTATTTTCACCTTTACCTGATTTCATATCATTAAAAGTTTTACAGGTTAAAAAAGTTCAATCAAAGGGGACGGTTCCCTTCTCGGAAGACACCTTAAAGCAACTGTTCCCTTTTCAACCCCTGATTCTTCAAGGGCCTCATTGACACGTCTGTATGCCAGTTCTCTGGTATTATTGTTTTCGCTCAGATGACACAGGAAGATATTCTTCAATCCGGGATGCCAGAAACGTTTCACTGCTTCAGCACACTCATCATTGCTCAGATGTCCGCATCCCTGGACTATACGCATCTTCAGTTCATATGTATACGGTCCACCCATCAGCATATCAATGTCATAATTGGATTCAATGACAACCGTATCCGCCTCAGATGCGAATGCGACCGCCTCATCAGTCATCCTTCCCACATCCGTCATTATGACGAACCTATGACCATCAGCCTCTATGACATATCCCACCGTCTGGGTAGCATCATGGGGTACAACGAAATAACGTACGTTCATTCCTGCTATTTCATTCCACTCACCGGCAGCAAGTATTCTTCTGCACTGTCCGATCCAATCGGAGGTAAACGTATGTCTGGCTAAAGCTCCATGGATTACATCTGTCGTGTAAACCGGCTTCTGAAGACGCTTGCAGAACGAACCGAGATGGCGTATATGGTCAAGATGGTCATGGGTTACCAGGATTGCAGAAAAACTGTCCAGTCCCAATCCGTTGTCCTGCAATATCTTCTTCAGACGACGCAGACTGACGCCGGCATCAATGACAATGCCGTTCTGTCCTGTCCCCAGATAATAGCAGTTACCGCAGCTTCCGCTGGAAAGACTCATGAACTTCAACATCTTCCATCCTCCCCCGCTTTTTCTGCTCCCTCACGCAAAGCATCTGTTATAAGCTTTTCAAGATCACTTCCCGGTTCATAATATACAGCTGGAAGACCGGCGTCAACTGCACCTTTGACATTACTAGGAGAGTCATCAATGAAAAGCATTTCCTCCGGGTTACAAGGGATATCATCCATTACAGCCTTATAAAAGGCCGCAGAAGGTTTCAGAGCCCTCATCTCACATGATATATAAGATTTCCTGAAAGTTCTGTCAATAGGTATTCCGGCCTCCTCGAAGATTTCATAAGCCCTTTTCATACAGATCGGATTATTATTGCTCAGCATATACAGGCTGTAGCTGCCGGATAATCTTTCAAGAAGTTCAGCCTTATACGGTTCTATCCCCTTGAGAATTTTCCAAACCGCATTATCAACATCTGACGGTAACGCACCCGCACGGGATCCGGCAAGAACTGCATTCCTGAACTCATCTGCAGTAATCACCCCCTCTTCCATCTGGCCAAAAATCCCCTTCTGATGACAGGCATCCAAAATGGAGTCTATCTCCTTATATTCCAGATTGTTGATGAAATCCTGCCTGCATGCATCAAGATCCAGATCGACCAGAACTCCACCCATATCAAATATCAAAGTCTTAATCATCTTCACAAAATCTTTTTATTACACCATAGGCTTCCGCCACTCCAAACTCTCCTGCCCTTGAAAGATCTATACACCCCTTTTCTTTATCCTTCAGGTAAATGAGGACCAATCCCCTGTTATAGAACGCATCTCCCATGAAGGGATAGAGTTCGATTGCCTTTGTATAGCTGTCTATGGAATTGATATGTTCTGATGAGAGGCAGTAAAGATTACCTAGATTATAATAGATATAAGGCAGATCAGGCACGACTGCAGCTGCTGCTTTCATATCTGAGACAGCATCAGAATAATCGTATTGTCTTGAGACCTGGTCCTTGACTCTTGCCCTGGTATTTCCCGTATCATCCATGGAAAGGACCTGCACATTACTCTCTATTGAGGATATGAAATCGATCATTTCCGCCCGGAGGACTCCTCTGTTCATCAGATAGAAAGCCTCATAAAGAGAATCCAAGCCATCATCTTCACCTGCTTTCAGGACAGCTTCACCGTAATAATTGAGCGACGAGTTGAACTGTCTGCCATAATAGTCGTAGAGGGCACGCATAAAATATTCCTTGGAATCCACATCGGATTTGCCTGACCAGGCGGCAGCCTCAATCTTAGCCAGAACTCCGGCATCCAGTGTCTGCTGCTCATTTGATATCGCGGTACCGACCGGAAGCGATTCACGGAAGCGGGCAATAAAAGGATTCTCATATGCACGGTCCAAGGCATACCTGACATCTTCCTTCTTCTGGGAAAGGACAAACTTATATAGCGGTCTTAATCTTATATCAATGTCACGATGCTGCAGAAGTTCATCATCAAAGTCCTTCTTGGCAAATTCCGCATCGAGTGACAGGAGAGAACTGTATTTCTTTGTCGTGTCAGCAAAAGAACCGGCATCGGTCACATTCTTCTCACGATACTCCTTGATCTTTTTCATTGCCGTATCATAGTCCCTCTTCGATGATCTGGAATCTCCAAGAAGATTGTTGACATATGACCTGTTCATATATGCCTTGGCAAAATCCGGATAAAGTTCAATCGCCCTGTCATAATCATCCAGAGCATTCCTGTATAGGCCAAGCTCTATAAACACAGAAGCCCTGTTAAAATATGCAAGAACATTGTCCGGATTGATGTCCAGCACTCTGTCAAGGTCTGACAAGGCATCCTCATATGCTCCAAGCATGGCATTGATGAGTCCTCTGTTGTAAAGGGTCAGAGCATTACCCGGCTCGTCTTCCAGGACCTTGTTCAGGTCTGCCATGGCCTCGTTGTAGCGTTCCTGCTCATAGAACATAAGAGCCCTGTTGAAATACGCGAAGGTGTTGGTCGAGTCCAGCTCAATCGCCCTATCCATATCAGATATAGCCTCATCCCACTTCTTCTCTTCCGCATAGAGTCGTCCCCTGCGGACATAACCTTCAGGATCGAAACGATCCAACTTTATAGCCTTGTTGTAGTCATGCAAGGCCTTCAATGTATCTCCAAGAAAAAGATAACTGGCACCACGGTTCAAATAGGCGGAAGGGTCCTTTGGCTCTTTTCTGATATATCTGTCGAAGTCATTGACGGCATTTTCAAACTGCTGGGAAAGAAAGAAGGTCACACCTCTGCTGAAATACAGTCCTTCATATCCGGGACGGAGGTCAATGGCCCTCTGAAGATCGGCAAGGGCAGCATCATAATTTCCGAATCTGCTCTGTGTTATTCCCCGATAATGCCATCCGGAGGTGAAGACAGGATTGATACGTACCGAACGGTCAAAATCCTTCTTGGCACCTCTCAAGTCACCAAGATTGTATTTTGCTATTCCACGGAAGAAAAACGTCCAGTAATCGGCAGTGTCAAGCTGGGAAAGGATATTGAAATTTTCAATTGCCTGGGCATACTTGCCATCCCCTAATGCCCTTCTGCCCCTCATCATGAAGACATCCTTGTCGTACTGGGCATACATATCCATCATACCGGCTGCTGCCAGCAGACAAGATGCGACAAGTATCCTGACGACTCTTCCCATATAAAGAATATTTCCTGTTTTTGCTTATTTTTCCTAATTTTGGCCCCGCAAACTATAGCACGCACAAAAGCCAACTTACAAAGATACATATTTATCATGCTCTTAAATACAAAAAAAATAAAAAAATACGCCAAAGTGCTTATTTCAGCTGGCATTCTGCTGATATCATGCATAGGGGCATCTGCTCAGCAGAGCTGGTATTGGGAGCATAGTGCAGCAAAGAGCATTATTACACGGGCAAAGCTTGAACGTCATCTGGAATTTCTGTCAGATACATTATGCCAGGGCAGGGCTACAGGAACAAGAGGAAGCGTAGAAGCTGCATTCTGGATATGCCGTCAGTTTGAAAAGGCAGGACTTCTGAAATTCGGGGACACATATTCCAAGCATTTCTTAACAAAAAACGGCATAACCGGAAACAACATAATGGGAATGCTGCCAGCATCTAAAGACGGCAGCTTCATCAGCGACAAATATGTAATCATAGGAGCACATTACGATCATCTCGGCATTCTAAACGGCAAACTATATCCAGGTGCAGACGCCAACGCTTCAGGGACTGTAGCCATGACAAGCATTGCTGAAATGATGTCAGCCAGACATATAAACGGCAAAATATACAGCTGCAACATTATATTCATAGCTTTCGACTGCAAGGAAATGAGCCGGGCCGGCTCTGAAGCCGTCTGGCAGCTAATCGAATCAGGTCAGCTGGCGGATCCGATAACAGGAAAGGCTATAACCAAGAAGAACATAAGCCTGATGGTGAACATCGATCAGATAGGCAGCGTCCTTTCACCTCTCAATCCCGATAGAAAAGACTATCTCATCATGCTTGGCAGTGAAACTCTTCCTAAGATCCACAGAAGCACAAGCACGATATGCAACAGGATGTTCGCCCTTCATCTTGATCTTGGATTCAGTTACTACGGAAGCAAGAACTTCACCGACCTTTTCTACAGACTCTCAGACCAGAACATATTCATAAAGAACAAGATCCCGGCAATACTCTTCACTTCAGGCATCACCATGAACAACAACAAGACTTACGACAATGTCGAAAGTCTTGATATTGAAGTGTTCCAGAAAAGGATATTCCTAATCTACCACTGGCTTGACCGTATACTCTAAGACTCAAGCCTTATACATTTCCTCGTAATACTTCTGATAATCTCCGGAGGTCACATTATCCATCCACTCCTGATTGTCAAGATACCAGCGTACCGTCTTCTCTATACCTTCTTCAAACTGAAGGCTCGGTTCCCAGCCAAGTTCCTTCTGCAGCTTGCTGCTGTCGATAGCATATCTTGCATCATGGCCAAGACGGTCCGTCACGTACGTTATAAGATCCAGACTGCTGCCTTCCGGATTTCCAAGAACACGGTCAACGGTCTTGATCATGACCTTGATCAGATCTATGTTCTTCCATTCATTGAATCCTCCGATGTTATATGTCTCGGCAACCTTTCCCTTATGGAAGATCAGGTCGATCGCCCTTGCATGATCCTCGACGAAAAGCCAGTCACGGACATTCTCACCCTTACCGTAGACAGGAAGAGGCTTCCTTTTACGTATATTATTAATAAACAATGGAATAAGCTTCTCAGGGAACTGATAAGGGCCGTAATTGTTCGAACAGTTCGTAACTATGGAAGGAAGGCCATAGGTGTCATGGAAGGCCCTCACGAAATGGTCTGATGAAGCCTTGGATGCAGAATAAGGACTATGAGGATTATATTTGGTCGTCTCATAGAAGAAATCATCTCCATAAGCAAGATGATGCTCAGATGAAGATGCGGCTGTAGAGAACGGAGGTTCGACACCTTCAGGACGGTTCATTTCAAGAGCTCCGTACACTTCATCTGTAGAGATGTGGTAAAAAAGCTTTCCTTCATATTTTTCCGGCAATGACTCCCAATAGAGCTTTGCGGCCTGAAGCAGGGAAAGAGTGCCCATCACATTGGTCCTTGCAAAGGTAAATGGATCCTTTATGGACCTGTCAACATGGGATTCTGCCGCAAGGTGGATGATTCCGTCGACAGAATGCCTCTTCATAAGGTCCATCATAAGATCGAAATCGCATATGTCCGCCTTCACGAAAGTATAGTTCGGTCTGTCTTCTATATCCTTGAGATTTGCCAGATTTCCGGCATAAGTCAATTTATCAACATTGATTATATGATAATCAGGATATTTGCAGACCATGAGTCTGACTACATGACTGCCGATGAAACCGGCTCCTCCAGTTATTATGATGCTACGTCTGAAATTCATATCACTATGACTCTTGAGTTTCCACTAACCTTAAAAGATATTGTCCGTACTGATTCTTTATCATAGGCTGGGCCAGCTGTATCATTTTTTCACGGCTTACCCAACCCTGTCTGTATGCAATATCTTCCAGACAAGCTATCTTGAGTCCCTGCCGTTTCTCTATCACCTCGATGAAGGTTGAAGCCTCGGAAAGGGAATCATGAGTACCTGTATCCAGCCAAGCGAATCCCCTTCCCAGAGTCTGGACCTTAAGTTCCCCATCCTGCAGGAATCTCTGATTCACTGATGTTATCTCCAGTTCTCCTCTTGCAGAAGGACGGATTGATTTAGCGACTTCAACAACCTTGTTGGGATAGAAATACAAGCCGACGACCGCATAATTGGACTTTGGTTCGGCAGGCTTTTCCTCTATAGACAGACATCTTCCTTCGGCATCAAACTCCGCAACACCATATCTTTGAGGATCGCTTACCCAGTATCCGAACACGGTTGCCTCCGAATTTTCCTCAGCATCCCTTACAGCCTCCTTCAGCATTTCATCAAAACCGACTCCATGGAAGATATTGTCGCCAAGGACAAGGCACACACTGTCTTCACCGATGAATTCCTCGCCTATGAGGAAGGCCTGTGCAAGACCGTCCGGAGACGGCTGTTCTGCATAGGTGAACTCAACGCCGTAATCACTTCCGTCTCCAAGAAGTCTCTTGAAACCCGGCAGATCCTGAGGTGTCGAAATTATCAGTATCTCCCTGATGCCGGCAAGCATCAGAACCGATATAGGATAATATACCATCGGCTTATCATAAATAGGGAGAAGCTGTTTGCTTACACCTTTTGTAATAGGATACAGACGCGTACCGCTACCACCGGCAAGAACAATACCTTTCATCTTCAATATAGATTTTCATTATAATCAAAAAGCCATGGGGCGTCCTTCAGACGAGGATGACAGGCGTCTTTTGCAGACAGAATCACATCATCTGCAGGAATCCTCCAATCTATAGCCAGATCGGGATCATCCCATGCCAAGGCACCTTCACTCTGAGGAGCATAGAAATTGTCACATTTATACTGGAAGACGACCTCATCTGTAAGTACTGCAAAACCATGGGCAAAACCTCTTGGAATAAAGAACTGCCTGTGATTCTGCTCAGAGAGTTCGACCGCCACATGCTGTCCGAATGTCGGCGACCCCATGCGGATGTCAACAGCCACATCCAGGACTGCTCCTTTAACGACTCTTACCAGCTTGCTTTGGGCATAAGGCGGCTTCTGAAAATGAAGGCCACGCAGAACCCCATAACGGGATTTGCTTTCATTATCCTGCACGAAACGCACTTCCCTGACCTTGGAGCAGAACTCCCTTTCCGAAAAAGACTCGAAGAAATAGCCTCTCTCATCTCCGAATATATCAGGTTCAATAACAACGAGCTCCCTGATTTCCGTTTCAATTATCTTCATATCACTTCCCTGATACAACAAACATACAAACATACGAATTATCATCCGCATTTCAAATAACTTTCATTTTTTTACCGGACACTATCGATAAAAAAGCTATATTTGCAGAATAGTATCATTATTTATTAGAAATGAAAGATTTTTGGATTCTCCTTAAAAGATACGCACTCCCTTACAAGAAATACATGGGAGGTGCCATTCTCCTGAACATATTGTCTGCTGTATTCAACATTTTCTCTTTCACCCTCATTATCCCGATACTGCAGATCCTGTTCAAGATGGATACCAAGGTGTATGAATTCATACCATGGGACAGCGGTGCATCAATAAAGGAGATTGCCATGAACAATCTGTATTACTATGTCACAGAGATAATCAACACTCATGGTGCTTCAATGACACTCCTGCTCCTGGGAGTCGTATTCGGAGTGATGACACTGCTCAAGACTTCATGCTACTTCGGAGCTTCGGCTATCATGGTTCCGCTCAGAACAGGAATCGTGAGAGACATCAGGACACAGGTCTACAATAAGGTCATTGGCCTGCCTATGGCATTCTTCTCGCAGCAGCGCAAAGGTGACATCATCGCCAGAATGAGCGGTGATGTAGCACAGATAGAGTACACGATCACCAGTTCTCTGGACATGCTCATAAAGAATCCGATACTCATAGCCTTCTATTTCGGTACCCTGATCTTTACAAGCTGGCAGCTCACTCTTTTCACCATCGCTGTAGTTCCTCTTATGGCATGGGGAATGAGTGCTATCGGCAAGAAACTCAAGAGCGACTCTATAGAAGCTCAGGAGAAATGGAGCGAGACCATGTCCCAGCTTGACGAAACATTGGGAGGTCTGAGAATAATCAAGGCTTTCATTGCCGAAGACAAAATGAAGGACAGATTCGAAAAGACATGCAACGAGCACAGGGCCGCGACAAAGAGGGTGGCCATCAGACAGGCATCTGCACACCCCGTAAGCGAATTCCTCGGAAGCTGCATGATCATGATAGTCCTCTGGTTCGGAGGCACCCTCATCCTTGGAAACAATTCACCTATCGATGCTCCTTCGTTCATTTTCTACATGGTGATCCTGTACAGTGTACTTAACCCTCTGAAGGAATTCTCAAGGGCAGGCTACACCATTCCTCAGGGACTGGCATCCATGGAAAGAATCGATGTGATAATGAATGCCGTAAACAACATCACTGATCCGGAGAATCCGAAGCAGCTTGACGGTTTCAAGGATGAAATCAGATTCAGAAAAGTATGCTTCCGTTATGAAGACGGGAAGGAAGTCCTCAAGGATATTGACATAACCATACCTAAGGGCAAGATGATCGCCCTCGTAGGACAATCCGGATCAGGAAAGTCGACACTCGTCGATCTTATTCCTCGTTATCACGATGTCGGCTCCGGAGAGATCCTTCTTGACGGAAACGACATCCGCGACTTCAAGGTCAAAGACCTGAGGTCTTTGATCGGCAATGTAAACCAGGAGGCTATTCTCTTCAACGACACCATATTCAACAATATTGCATTCGGAGTGGAAGGAGCTACAATGGAACAGGTCGTAGCAGCAGCAAAAATCGCAAACGCTCATGACTTCATCATGGAAAAGGAAGAAGGCTACGATACAAACATCGGAGACAGGGGTGCCAAGCTATCAGGTGGACAGCGTCAGCGAATCAGCATCGCCAGAGCTATCCTCAAGAATCCTCCTATCCTCATTCTTGACGAAGCTACATCCGCTCTTGACACAGAGTCGGAAAAGATAGTTCAGGAAGCACTTGACAGGTTAACCGGATCAAGAACTACAATAGCAATCGCTCACCGTCTGTCAACCATCAAGAATGCAGATGAGATATGCGTAATGCACGAAGGTCGTATCGTAGAGAGAGGCAAGCATGAGGAACTTCTCGAACTTAACGGTTATTACAAACGTCTCAACGACATGCAGGCATTATAAAAAGTCCTATGACAAGGCTTCTGATTGTCCTACATATCTATTATCATGAGCAGGTGGATTATTTCATCAGCAAGCTTCGGAACATCAATGGATGTGAATGGGATCTGACTGTAACCTATTCCTCAAAAAATGAAAATACGGTCCGAAAGATACTGGATCTGAAGCCGGACGCCGAGTTCATACATGTCGAGAACCACGGCTACGACGTGTGGCCTTTCATTAAAGCGATACAGACTAAAGACATCGACAATTATGACTTCATAATGAAGCTGCACACAAAGAATATCGAGAACTTCAAATGGAAGATCAACGGTCTGAAACTGGTCGGTGAAAGCTGGAGAAATCTACTTGTCGACGCCATGCTGAGATCCAGTGAACAGTTTTCCACCTGCCTGAATAAATTCGCCGAGCACCCGGAAACAGGGATGATATGTTCCTATGAGCTGTGTGTGATGCCGTCCTACAAATATCAGGAAGACACCGATATGCTGCTGAAAGAGGGTAAGAGAATAGGTATCATGGATGCACGCCAGATGTTCTGTGCAGGTACCATGTTCATTACAAGACCGGAATGTCTTAAGAAGATACGAGAAGCTTCATTTGACTCCACATCATGGTTTTCATCAAACCAATCCCACTCGATGGCAACGCTCGCCCACGTCTACGAAAGGCTCTTCGGTGCCGCGGTAGCAGATGCAGGATATACGCTGACAGGCGTTCCATCAGACATAAAGACATATAAGGCATTGAGGAGACATCGTCTGATAAGCCCTGTTCTTAAAGGGATCTTCAGCATAAACTATATTGAAGGTGGAAGAAAATGTCTGACAATCCTTGGAATGAAATTCCCACTATAGCTCTAATGACGGAACATCGATTTGATTACCTGAATGGGTTTCAGACCGAGTTCCTTGCATGAAGGGAGGAGTCTGACAAGGGTAATGAAGCGAGCTTTCCTTAGAAACCACTTGTTGTGATTCCAGACATACATTCCAAGAATCTGAAGGATAGAGTCTTTCTGATCTTCAGAAAACTCATGACAGATGGACTTCACCTCGTCGACATAAAGTCTGGTAGCAAGAAGCTTTTCATAAGTATTACGGGAATCCTGAGATGAGATATTCCGTCCGCTTTGCCTGAATGACAGAAGGAACCTATCGGAAGGAGCAGTCGCAATACCTCCATCCAAAGCTATTCTATATATGGAAAGATAGTCTGCATGCCATGCAAGAGGTAGAAGAGCATAACCGCCGCAGTTTCTCAAATGTTCGGTCCTATACATGAATTCAGAGATGGTCTGCTTTCTGAATCCTTTGAACACATGCCACATATAATCGTACACACTCTCCCATTCAGGAGAACTCGGATAGTTTTCGACATGTTTTCCCCTACCGTCGACAATATGTGCTCTGGCACGAAAAACATTGCAGGCCGGATATCTGTCTGCAAGGGATATCATGTTTTCAATAAAGTCAGGGGCATAGACATCGTCATCACATATCAGGGCAAAGAATTCTCCACGAGCATGTTCAAGGCAACGGTTCCAATTATTGGCAGGATTCTCTCCCCCAATATTCCTCTCATTCA
Source organism: Bacteroidales bacterium (assembly GCA_017625725.1). Classification (GTDB taxonomy): domain Bacteria; phylum Bacteroidota; class Bacteroidia; order Bacteroidales; family UBA932; genus Cryptobacteroides. The sequence continues at coordinate 20,502 of JAGAKH010000078.1, forward strand.
CATAATAGCGTATCCTGCTATCAGAGAAGCGTCTTACGACTGCCTCAATATCCTGAGGTGATCTGTCATTTACAATGAGCAGTTCAAGATTCTCATATGTCTGATTAAGAACTGAACTGATTGATTCATAAAGAAAGTCAGCCTTGTAAGCCGGTATAGCAACTGTTACTAAAGCTTTTTCCATAAACCTTATTATATTGATTTATAGAAATCTATCCTACGCTTCTTCAGATTGTCAAAATCAAAAGAAGAACGCATATTTTCCTGAATCCTTAAAGAAAGTCTTTCCTGAAGGGATTCATCCTTCAGAATTTCTGCCACCGCCTGTGCAAAAGCCTCCGGTTCATCTGCTATCAGATAATCCTCGCCATCCTTGAAAGGCAGTCCCTCGCATCCCTTTGCTGTCGTCACGATAGGAGAAGCCGAAACAATGGAATCCAGAATCTTCATACGCATTCCACTGCCTATTCTGATCGGGACGATAGAAACCTTATCATTGAGGAAAGCGGGAAGATCATCTACAAAGCCAGTAAAATTAGCTTTGTCACACACTGACATAACCTTCTTTCTTATCTTCGACCTCCACACACCAACAATGTCAAGTGAGACATCTATACCCATATCCTTCAACAAAGGCATCACAGCCTCACAGAACCAAAGGACACCGTCTGCATTCGGGAAGTGGTCCCCGCTGCCCACAAACACAAGCCTTTTGATTTCCGGATTCTTATGCACGAAAGGCAGATAAGTGTCAGGCATCGCCACAACTGCCGGCGAAACATATATATCAAGATTCGGATTATCCGCAAGCAGAATCTCCTTATCGACTTCAGTAAGGACAATGATATGGTCGTATCTTGCCAACGTCATCGTCTCCATATCCTTCAAATACCTGAATCGTGCCAGCTCGTATGGGCTTACATAATGGAAAAGTGACAGCTCGTTTTCATGTCTTACATAACGGATCTCATGGTGCACAAAAACTTTCTTCACATCATCCGGAAGGAGGTATACAAGAGACATGCTTTCATAGAACTCCACCTGGACCACATCGAATCCTTTTCTGGACACCTCCCACACCATATTCTGGAATTCAGGCGGATAGTCCGTCCTCAGATGGAAGAGTGTTGAGTTCTCCTTGAGATAATCATCCTGCTTCTGACGAGAAATGATAGCCCTGGTCTGCTGACGATACATTCTTCGCTTGATCTTCCTCTCCATGCTGTTCTGAACATAGTTGAAGATACGGCAAGAGAGAGTATTAGGCATAGTCAGTTCATATGACGCAGCCGGTCCGGACAGCTCTTTGCTGCTGCAGGAATAGAATGTGACATCAGGCCAGACTGTCTTCAACTGTTCGTAAGCCTTTATATCGGAGCCATATCTGAGATAGCAAAGAATTGAGATGTCATTTGAATTCCTCAGGTTATCAATCATATTGAAAGTCGCCTGATTTCCTCCGGAATTCAAAGGATATGGGACATAAGTCAGAATAAACAATATTTTCATAAGTTTTGTCAAATGCTGGAAAGCCTGTTGCAAAATTAGGAATATTTTAATCAATAGTCAAGCCGGATTTGCCTGGTTTTTATTTTGAGAGGAAGAATAAAAAGATTATTTTTGTTGTTTGAGTCAATCATAATGAAGCACATTACAAGCATATTTATATTTCTATCCATATTTTGCATCAACGTCAAGGCACAATCTGGCATTGTCAAGGATTTTGATGCTGTCTGCGATTCTCTGTCTATCCTTCTGCAGGAGAGGACAAGCGTCAAGGGAAATCTCGAGCTCAAATCAATAATGAAGAGAAGCGGTTCGCTTGATTTCTATTTCACCAGGTCATTGGGTGACTTCCCATGGGAAAAAGGAGATGTAGAGTGGTTCAGAAAGCAACTTAAAGAACTCTTCCCTGAAAAATACAACAGATTCAGACTTGGAGACATCTACGGGAACAGAATTCCATTGAAGAGATTTGTCACAACAGCATTAGGATATGATGGAAGGCCTTCCGAATTTGAATGCCGGTCAAAGGATAATCAGAACACACTGCTTGTCACCGATATGGATGCAGCTAAATACAGCAAAGGACTATCCGGAAGGCATATAGCACTCTGGCAGAGCCATGGCCGCTATTTTGAACAGAAACTTGACAGATGGGAGTGGCAACGTCCATGTCTGTTCCAGACCTGCGAAGATATGTTCACACAAAGCTTCGTCCTGCCCTATCTTGTTCCTATGCTGGAAAACGCAGGAGCTTATGTAATGCTGCCTCGTGAAAGGGACACTCAGGTCAACGAGGTTATATGCGACAACGATCCATGCACAGGAGGAAGAGGAAGTGGAAATTATTCAGAGAGTGGAAAGTGGAGTGACGCAGGAGAAGGATTCGCCGACCCCAAACCTGTATATATGGATCTGGAGAATCCTTTCAGAATGGGAAGTGCAAGAAAGACATCATGTATCCAGAACGGCAGGCGTGACGGTGCTGCAGAAATCATATGGAGACCAGATATCCCTGACAGAGGCAGATATGCTGTATATATATCATATAAAAGTCTGCCGGAAAGCACATCTTCCGCAGTATATACGGTAGTTCATATGGGTGGAAGGAACCGCTTTGTGGTGAATCAGAAGATCGGCGGCGGAACCTGGATTTATCTCGGAACATTCGAATTCGACAAAGGGAATTCCGGATATGTAAGGCTTGACAACAGGAATCCCAAGGGCTATAAGTACACAAACGGAAGTGTGGTTACCGCTGATGCAGTAAGATTTGGAGGAGGCATGGGTAACATAGCAAGAAGCATCACGGCGGAAGATGGATGTAAAGACATCGTCACATCCAATCCTCCAGAGATTTCAGGACTTCCAAGATCTGCGGAAGGTGCCAGATACTGGCTGCAATGGGCTGGAGCTGACTCAACGATATATTGGCAGAATGAAGGCAAGGATGATTATAAAGATGATTTCATGTGCCGAGGGGATTGGGTGGCAGACATGCACAAAAAAGGCATGCCGGTAGACCTCGCTTTCGGATTCCATTCAGACGCAGGCGTAACTCCGAATGATTCTACCGTAGGTACACTTGCCATCTATACATACCGCTCGGAAGGCAATACCAGATACCCGTCCGGTGAAGACAGGATGACCAGCAGGGAGTTCGCTGAAACAGTACAGAAACAGCTTGTCGCCGATATAAGGGAAAGGCACGATACCCTATGGTCAAGAAGATCGATATGGGACCGTTCCTACAGGGAATCCCGTACACCTACCGTTCCATCAATGCTTCTGGAACTGCTTTCACACCAGAATTTTGCAGACATGAAATTCGGATTGGATCCTGAATTCCGTTTTACAGCAAGTCGCGCCATATACAAAGGAATGCTTAAATATCTGAGCAACAGATACGGATGCGAATATGCCGTCCAGCCTCTTCCGGTTACTTCGCTCGCAGTAAGGTTTACAGAAGACGGAAGGAAAGCCCGGTTGAGCTGGGTTCCTCTGATTGACAGCCTTGAGGTGACAGCAAGACCGGAGGGATACATAATTGAGACCAGGGTCGATGGTGGTGCCTTTGACTCAGGGCAAAAGGCCGGAAGTACAAGAAACTCTGATGGACGCATAAGTACAGACATAAGTATTGTTCCAGGCCATATATACAGTTTCAGAGTCCGTGCATTCAATGAAGGAGGAAAGAGTTTTCCTTCGGAAACAGTCTGCATAGGAATGCCAGCTGAGCCTAAGTCAGGGGAAAAAGTACTGATAGTCAATAATTTTGACAGGGTAAGTTGTCCTGCATACGTAGATTTGCCGGAATACGCCGGATTTGAGAACGATCAGGACAGCGGAGTAGCCGACGGAAAGGATATATCCTTTGTAGGAGAGATGCATCAGTTCAGACGTAATCTGCCATGGACAGACGATGACAATCCGGGATTCGGAGCATCATACTGCGACTACGCCGGAAACAAGGTAGCAGGAAACACTTCAGACTTCGCGTATAAGCATGGCAAGGCAATAATGTCTGCTGGATATCCGTTCTACTCATGCAGCAATGAAGCATTCTGCCAGGAGAAAGGATTAAAAACCGAGGCATGGAGCATAGACCTGATCTGCGGCAAACAGGTAACAGTGAAGAAGAACAACACTTCCAGGGCATATGCTTATGAAGTTTTCCCGCTTATGATGCAGGAGGCCATCAGATCTTACACTAAAGTCGGAGGCAATGTACTTGTAAGCGGAGCGTACATAGGTACTGACATTTGGGACTGCATCTATACGATACAGAGAGACAGCACTCACAGGGCAAACTCCATAGGATTTGCAGAAAAGGTCCTCGGATACAGATGGATGAGCGGACATGCAAGCCGCAAAGGTCAGTTGAAACCTGTCGCTAACAGTCTGAATGATTACGGAAAGATCGGCAGACCTGAATTCCGGACATATGCAAATGAGACAGTCTATCCGGTGGAATCCCCTGACGGCATCATCCCATCAGACAAAAAAGGAGTTACGGTAATCCGATACTCCGACACAGGCATTTCTGCAGGAATAAATCATGACGGAGGGAACTACAGGACTGCATGTTTCGGATTCCCGCTGGAAGTACTCAGCGATACTGAAAAATTAGAACAGATAATATCAATAACCTTAGATTTTTTTGACAAATGACCGCACGTGAATCAGAAATCATTTCTTTGCTACGAAAGGAAGTCAAGCCTGCCCTTGGATGTACAGAGCCTATAGCTGTAGCTCTTGCTGTTGCCAAGGCAATGGAAATCATTGAGGAAAAATGCTCGCCATCCTCTGCTACTTGGAGAATGGAAGCCGGATACAGAATCCGTATTGAAGTGAGCGGAAACATTCTCAAGAACGGCATGGGTGTCGGAATTCCCGGCACAGGAATGATAGGGCTGCACATTGCAGCGGCTCTGGGAGCCGTATGCGGCAAATCGGAATATGGTCTTGAGGTACTGCATGACCTTGATGATGATGCAATAGCCAGAGCGAAAGAACTAGTCGAAGAAAAGGCTGTGACCATCTCCATAGCAGACACCGAGCACAAGCTGTATGTCAAAGCACACATCGAGACATCAGGAGAGCACTGTGCAAGTGCTATAATAGTAGATGATCATGACAACATCGCAGAAACATGTTTCGATGAAACCGTCCTGTCGTCATCACACAAATGTGACGATACATGCACAACAGAACAGAAGACAACAGCAGATTATCACCTCACTGTCAAGGAAATCTTTGATTTTGCCACTAATGTAGCTTACGAAGACATCAGTTTCATTCTGGAATCACGAACACTTAACCTGGCCCTTGCCAACGAAGGTCTCAAAGGAAACTACGGACTGCGTGTAGGCTATGCTATCAAGTCTGCAGATAATGAAGAAGTGTTCGGTGACAACTTTCTCAGCTACGCCATGTCGATGACTGCCGCTGCATCAGACGCAAGAATGGCTGGTTGTACGCTTGCAGCCATGAGTAATTCAGGAAGCGGAAATCAGGGCATAACCGTAACCATGCCTGTGATAGCATACTCCATCAAATACGGTACGTCTGACGAAAAGCTTGCAAGGGCACTTGTTCTGAGCCATCTCATAGCTATACACATCAAGGGTTATCTTGGAAAACTGTCGGCCCTATGCGGATGTGTCATAGCTTCAACCGGAGCATCAAGCGGCCTTGTTTACCTCAGAGGGGGCGATTACGAACAGGTCTGCTCAGCCATCAAGAATATGATCGGAAACATAACAGGAATGGTCTGTGACGGAGCAAAGGTCGGATGTGCAATGAAGGTTGCGTCCGGAGTGTCAAGTGCATTGCAATCAGCTGTTCTTGCAAGAGAAGGAATATGCATTTCCGAGCACGACGGTATAATTGAAAAGGATATAGAAAAGACCATCCGTAATCTGGGTCAGATCGGTTCGGTAGGAATGCAACATACGGATAACATGATTCTTGACATCATGGTCTGCAAATAAAACGGTAATGTAGACATAAATGGTTGGTGGCCCGGACATTACTGGTTGATGGCAACCAAAGATGGGCCCAGGAGCGCTTTCCTAGTGTTTCTGCCCGCGGTCCCCACCAAAACGTTGGGACCAAGAGCACTTTTCCAGTGTTTCTGCTCGCGGTCCCCGCCAAATCGCTTGGACCAGGAGCGCTTTCCCCATGTTTCTGCCCGTAGTCCCCACCAAATCGCTGGGACTAGGGGCGCTTTTCCTACCTTTCTGCCCGCGGTCCCCACCAAAACGCTTGGACCAGGAGCACTTTTCCAGTGTTTCTGCCCGCAGTCTCCGCCTCTGTGCAGTCATATTAAACCTAAATTGAAAAGGTGTGCCCAAGGCTGCCAGGACAGGCAGTGTCAGGCACACTCCATTTTGTGCATATTGTTGAATATTAATTATTTACACATTATGCACCGT
>JAGAKH010000079.1 GCA_017625725.1 Bacteroidales bacterium
ACGGTGCATAATGTGTAAATAATTAATATTCAACAATATGCACAAAATGGAGTGTGCCTGACACTGCCTGTCCTGGCAGCCTTGGGCACACCTTTTCAATTTAGGTTTAATATGACTGCACAGAGGCGGAGACTGCGGGCAAAATCACTGGGAAAGTGCTCTCGGTCGCATCACTCTGGTGGGGATCACGGGCAGAAAGACTGCAAAAGTGCTCTCGGTCGCATCACTCTAGCGGGGACCGCGAGCAGAAAGACTGGGAAAGTGCTCTTGGTCCCAGCGGTTTGGCGGGGACCACGGGCGGAACCGCTGCAAAAGTACTCTTGGTACTATCGTTGGGCGTCGCCAGCCAGAAATATCCACATTACCAACCATTTATGTCCGCATTACCAGCTTGCTTTCTAACTGGGGAGGAGCTGTAAAAATACAAGGAGGCCGCAGACCTGGTGCCCTGCGGCGAGCGAAACAGGATGTGCGAACGCATGTGAGCAGATCCTGGTGCGAGACCTCCGTTTCATTGTATGTCAGTACCCCGCGGCGGGCGGAACAGGATGAAATCTTAAAACCATATTGGTCACGGAGGGGGAATTTTTTACAGAAAAGGTGGACAATTTCTCAGAATTACCAACGGGACTTGCCAGACTATTACTAAAATTCTATTTTTACGAATAAAATATTCAGGGAAATATGAGACTTAAACAGTATTTATCAGTGCTTGCAGCAATACTGCTTTCCGGATGTGCTGCTGAAATTACAGAATTGAATTATTCAGATTCTATTGATCATACTTTAGATCTTTCTGTATCGGAAATCACATTGAGAGAAACTATGACTCAGAATCTTGCGGCTACTGTCCGTCCATGGAATGCAGCAGATAAGACTGTTGAATGGAGTTCGTCGGATGAAACGGTCGCTTCGGTTGATCAGTCTGGAGTTGTGACAGCACTTAAGATAGGAGAGACGATAATATCGGCAGAATGCGGAGGATTGAGAAAAGAATGTAAGGTCACAGTGGTGAGCTGGGCTATTCCTGTCGAGTCCCTGACTTTTGATTATGAGCCATTTATTGTCAAGGTGGGAAGAGAAATGGATTTTTATGCTTCCTATGAACCTCAAGGCACAACAGATCAGTTCGAATGGCTGTCTTCAGATGAGTCTGTGGCTACAATCGATGCTTCTGGCCGATTCAACCCCAAGGCTCCGGGTCATGTGACTGTTACGGCAAAAATAGGTGAGTTTTCCAGATCTGTAAATGTGACGGTCTACGATGAAACATATCTTATACAGACTGATGCTCTTGTCAAGCCGGTGAGATTTGAATCTTTCGGTCCTTGTACCGATACAGTGAGGGTTGCAAGGGGTGAGACCGCGACAGTACAGATGATCTGTGGTTCTGATACCCCTACGGGAACTCTTATCCCTGAGGTTCTTTATTTTGCAGCTGAGGGACAGACTGCTGGTCTTTCGTTGACTCCTTCTATCTACTGGCTTCCGGATATCACATGTTCCAATAAATGGGATAACTGGGCTGGTGGACCGGCTCCAGACAGGTATCCGGATTCGGAAAAGTATCTTACGGATCCTCTTATACCGGTAAATGACCCTGAGAGAGGAACTGTCCAGCTTCATGGAGGAGACAGGATGCCTTTGTGGATAGAATTTGACATTCCGAGGGACTTCCCTGCAGGTATATATGACGGAAAGGTGCGTGTGTCCGGTAGTAAGGTCGTAGAATGCCCGTTTGTTATTCAGGTATATGATGTGACTTTGCCTGAAAAACAGGAGATGGATCTGATTCAGTGGATAAATGATGATTATCTGCAGATAATGAATAATGGTGCATCGGTGAATTCGGCGTTGAGAGACGAACTTATATATGGAGAAATCATACCTCTTCTTTCAAGATATGGTCAGAACAGTTTCCGATTGATGAAGTATGATACTCCTAGACATCAGGAGGCATATCGTGATGAGTCCGGACGTTGGAGAATCAGATTTGATTTCTCATCTCTTGATAAGGAAATCCTGGAACTTTATGCTGCATGTCCTGATCTTCATAAGATTCAGGCCCGTACCGGTTCTCTTCTGATTGGTGTTGCAGACAAGAATATAGGAAAAGTGTGGCTTAGAGGAGTTGAGTTGGATGATAACGGTGAAATGGATGTGATCGTAAATGCAGATGGATCATATTCACCTGATATCTGCTATAAGGAACAGTATAGGGATGAAATACCGGAATTGAAAGAATTTGCCCAGCAATACTTTATGGCTCTTGACGAATTCCTTAAGTCAAAAAGACTTCCGGACGGCCGTCTTTACAGCGATATCTTTCTTCAGGCGATATGTGACGAGCCGAACGATGATATGGCTCCTACCTATGAAGTTATAGCCGGATATATCAAGGAGGTTGCTCCGGACATCAAGATTGTGGAACCTCTTGGAACAGCCCTTATAGGGTCAAAATACATTGATTATCCGTGTCCATGCATTGATATCAAGGTGTTCAGGGGTGACGGAGAATACCCTTGGGACGACAGCTGTCAGACAAGATGGATTTACAGTGCGATCGGTCCTCAGGGTGACGCTATCAACCGTTTTATAAGGATTCCTCTCATCAAGACCCGTATGATGCACTGGCTTAATTTCAGGTATAGTGCGGTCGGATATCTTCACTGGGGTGCCAACTATTGGAAAGCCGGTAAGGATGGTGATCCTTGGAAGGATGCTCAGGGAGAATATCTGGCAGGTGATACATGGATTATATGGCCTGGATTCAGAACGGCTTATCCGTCAGTCAGACTTGCGGCTATGCGTGACGGTATCAGAGATTTCGAACTTCTGAGGATGCTTGAGAAGGAGAATCCTTCATATGCGATGGAACTTTGCAGAAAAGTCGCTTCAAATTATACAAGTCATAACACAGATCTGCAGAATTTCAGGGATGTGAGGAGAACTGTCCTTGAGACACTTTCAAAATAGAAGTGGAAAATTATTCTACGGATTAGTGAAATTCGCACATTTTTGTTAAGTTTGTCAAAATAACCACATAGTTTTGACACTTATTGATATGAAGCAGATACCTCATCTTGCACTTATTGTAGTTTCGTTAGCACTTTTTGCAGCTTCATGCAGGCCTCATTGCATGACTTCGGGAAATCCGGCTTTTCCTGGCTGGTATTCCGATCCAGAAGGTGTGATCTGGGAGGACGAGTATTGGATTTTCCCGACAGCGTCACTTCCGTTCGAGGAGCAGGTCTATATGGATGCATTCTCGTCCAAGGATCTGGTCAACTGGACAAAGCATGAACGGATTGTCGATACTACTGAAGTCAAGTGGATATGGCAGGCCATGTGGTCTCCTGCTGTAATTGAAAAGGACGGGTATTACTATCTTTTCATCTGCGGCAATGATATGTATGCTGACGGAGACGGCGGAATCGGCTATGTGAGGGCGGATAAGCCGGGAGGACCGTACAAGGATATTCTTGGCAGACCGCTTCTGGATAAGATCATAAACGGGGCTCAACCTATAGATCAATATATATTCAGAGATTCCGACGGAACATATTATATGTATTATGGCGGGTGGAGCCATTGCAACGTATGTATTCTGAATGATGACTTTACTGGTTTTCTTCCTTTCCCTGACGGTGAGTTCTTTAAGGAAATCACTCCTGAGGGGTATGTTGAGGGACCGTTCATGTTCAAGAAGGATGGGAAATATTATTTCATGTGGTCGGAAGGAACATGGACCCGTGACGACTATAGAGTTGCATATGCAATAGCAGATAGCCCGACCGGACCATTCAAGAGAATAGCAACGATACTTGAGCAGGATCCTGAAGTCGGTACAGGAGCGGGCCATCATTCTGTCGTACACGAACCTAAGTCAGACAAATGGTATATTTTCTATCACAGACATCCGCTCGGAAGTATGGATGGAAATCATCGTGAGGTCTGCATCGATGAAATGCATTTTGATGAAAACGGATATGTCATTCCGGTGAAGATGACATTCGAAGGGGTTGCGGCCAATCCGCTGTAGTTTAACCGAATCTGCTGTAGTACCCTTGGTTTATGAGTAGGTCATATTTCAGAAAACTTATAGTCAGCATACTGGCCTCTTTGCTTTGTATGTTGTCCATGGCAGCCGGCAAGCAGATGTATTTCACACCTCTTGATACGGATTGCCTGCCTTCAGGAGACGTTTCCAGTCTGTATCAGGATTCCGAAGGATTCTTATGGATAGCTACTTACAGCGGCATAGTGAGGTATGACGGTTATTGCAGTGTTCCGTATGAATTATACTCGGAACACGGCAATACGTTTGAAGGGACCTACCATGTCTTCTGTGAGGATATGGAGTCGAATCTATATGTGGGAACCGAGAATGGAGTCTTGATGCTTGACAGGAATCTTGACAGACTTGTAAAGATTCAGCAGCCGGAAATACAGAATCTGGAAGTTACTGACATCATCGTGGATAAGTCAGGCAGAATGTGGGTATGTGGTGATCTTGGAGTCTTCAGAAAGGATATGAATGGAGTCTTCATCAGGCAGGAACTGAGAAGGGATGTCTCAGAAGAACCTCTTTCCGATGCCGTGGACATGCTTGTCGATCCTTTTGATAATCTGTGGATTACGTCTTGGAGTAAGGGCCTTTATCGATATAACCTGAATACCGGTAAGATTTTCCGCTATACTGAAGGAGACTTGTCTTCATCGTATGTACTTCATTGTGATGATGATAATAATCTTTGGGTAGGAACCTGGGGACAAGGTCTCCTCAAGGTTGATCTGGAGGAAGTGACCGATGAGGAAATGCCTTATGAAAGATTTTTCCATGACTCCAGACGTGACAATTCCATTCTGGATAACATAATCTACGATATAGATCAGGATAGCGACGGCAATATATGGGTAGGAAGCCGCAGCGGACTGAGTATCCTGATAGATCAGCAAAGGAAGGTCTTCAGAAACGAGTACCCGAAGGAAGGTTATGGGAGTCTTCCCTACAATGAAGTCAATGCAATTCTACGTACCCGCGACGGTACGATGTGGCTTGGCATGATGGGAGGAGGAGTTTGTAAGACGGATCTCGCAGGGGGGAACAGTAACGATATCATATTTCTGGATATAAACAGCGTCAGAGATAAGTATAAGACCTCTTCGGTGCGATGCATGTGCCAGGTCGATCCGAACATATATTGGTTCGGCCTCTTTGGCAGGGGAATGATTCTGTACGATGTGAGGACGGAGACATTTCAGAATTATTCTGAATTGCCTTGTTTTGATGATTTTCCGACAATCAGCACAACAGACTGTATAATAAGAAGAAGCAACGGAGAATATGTCTTCGGAACTTATAACAATGGTCTCTGGCTTTGCAGTCCCGATCTCAAGTCTGCGACTTTGATAAACAGTACAACCCGTGCGGTTATGTCAGATGACTGTATCCATTCATTGGCAGAGGATGCGGACAGGAATATCTGGATAGGAACGGATGGCGGATTCTTTGTAATGGATACACTTAACCGCGTTACTTCTCCTAGTGTGTCTGATGATGAGTTGAGCAGCAGCAAGATACTTGACATATCTCCTGATCCGTCCCGAGATAATACCCTATGGATGGCTACGGACGGTAATGGCGTCATCAGGCTTGAAGTGTCGGGTGATGAAGCCCATATCCGCTCATATCTTGGAGAAGGTCGTTGTAATGTAAGTCAGTTCATATCGGTTCACGCAGATTCTCAAGGTAATGTATGGGCTGGATCCATACTCAACGGCCTATATCTTTATGATGAAGAAACTGATTCATTCGTAAAGCAGAATTATCTGGCATTTCTGGAAAATAAGAGTGTAATCAATATAGCGGAAGGTCCGGTCGGTCAGCTCTGGATGACTACTGAGGAAATTGTCTTTTCATTCAAGAACAAGGAACTCCTTATGTATCATGACCTGTCAGGCAAGAATTCCTTTTCATCCTTCAACAGGAACTCATCCATGTATATGCCTGATGAGGGTAATATGATTTTCGGATGCAACAAGGGTATAGCCCTGTTCCCATGCAAGAGAGAAATGACTGACGCAGCCCGCAACCATGACATAGCAATAACGGATTTCTATTGTAACGGACTTTCATATAGGGATTTCGCTGATTCCAGATCCTATCGTTCAGATGGGGATGTCCATTACAAGGATGGAGTGTACTCTGTGTCTTCACGCAGACCGGATATCAGTATACACTTCTCTCTTTTCGAATTCATGAACACCTTCAATACAGTATTCTGGTATCGTCTGTCCCGTGAAGGAAGTGATGATGATCAGTGGTTTATTGCCGGTGGAAAGGAGCATGTTGCCGTGTTCCGGAACCTCAAACCAGGAAACTATTGTTTTGAAATCTGCGGAATGAGGACATCTACTTTTAATCTGTCGAGATTGGAGTCATTGAATTTCAGGATATTGCGTAGCCCTTGGCTGTCATGGTGGATGATATTGCTATATGTCATTCTTTTTGCGGTATCGGCGATTACGGTAATAAGTATTGTACGCCACAGTATGAAGCAGTTGGCGGTTGAAATGCACCCTGAAGTTGCCGATGAGCAGGATACTGAACTAGAGAAGACAACGGCAGATACCCTTCCTGACAGTCCTGAAACTGAGATAATCAAGATGTCATTCGATATCCGTAAGGTAGACATGACACCTCCGAATCAGGTTTTCATGCAGAAGGTCCTGAAGATTGTAAATGAACATCTTGCGGATTCGGATTTCAGACAGGCTGATTTTGCGAGGGAAATGGCAGTGTCCCAGACCGTACTTACAGAGAGAATCAAGGCGATGACCGGGGTGACTCCAATGGCTTTTCTTACCAATGCACGCCTTAAGATGGCATATACGATCATTCAGGAAGTCTCAGAACATATTCATGTGGCCGACCTTGCCTATTCTGTAGGCTTCAATGATGCAAAATACTTCAGCAAGAAGTTCAAGGAAAAATATGGCAAGTCACCAAATAAGATGATGACCGAAACTGAGCAGGAAAAGCAGGAATAATATCAGTCGAAGATATTAAGGTCATTTCCATCAAACCATGACAGGCCTGCTCCCATCTTCTTTGTCTCCGATCTGAATCGGATCTGTCTTTCATCAGTCAGATTAAGGTGAAGACGTGTGATACAGCCTTCTGCTGGTTTGACATCGATCCTGTTCCTGCATCTTTTCGCAGAACAGTTATAGCATGAAAGGCTTCCGTCTTCATGCTCTATCACGAATGCATTTCTCAGGAAGGATTCACCGATGAAGCGGAATACTTCATGGACATCATTGTCTTGGGTGTTAATGCCCTGCCATGATGAAATCATATCTACGTATTGTTCTCCTACGACAAGCTCCCGTGTCCCATACAGGTCAGGATGTGGGTTTCCGAATGAGAGACTGTCTGGTGATGAGCCTGGAACCGGCCCGGCAACCTGCCTTGCCTGTACGAAAGGATCCGTAACAAATGCCCATCTTACCTTTCCTGTGCCATTTTTTCCGGATCCTGGAGCATCTACGAGGGCGGAGAATGCTCCAGCCGCATTCCATGATTCAGTCATCCATCTTTCATCTCCAGTGAGAAGATATGCGTAGAATGTTGCGTAGGCCCGCCATGCACTCCATCCATGAGGTGTGGTGATCATGTTGGGCAGCATCATCACATCGTATTGAGCTTCCCAGAATCTGATTGTTCCTCCTCTACGTCTTCCGTCCGGAGCTTTCAGACATGTGAGGCAATCATGCGAGGCAAGGAGTTTAAGCATGGCATCAGTAAGATCTTTTCTTTCCTGAGAGGATTCCGGCAGCATGAGTGCCAGCATTCCTATCTGGAGTGCCGAACAAGAGACCATCCCGTCTTCAAATGTCATTTCCCCTTCTGTCTGGAAATCACCGTCTGCCGCTACTAACTGTTCGATGGCACGTCTTGCTGAATTGAAATGTCTCTGAGCCGCTTCTTTCCATGACGGCTCTCCTGTTGCATTCCAGTGCTGCATTTCAGCGATACTTAATTCAAGAATGCTTTTGGCCACGTATATGACGCTGGTGTATTTTGTTCCACCGTTCATGTATGCACCATCTTCTGCTTGTGCGAAACCGATGAGCCAATCAGCCATGCGTGAAGCTTTGATCAGGTCTTCATCGCGTGAATATGCCTGAAATCTGTCAACATACATTCCTATTGTGCAGGATGTGTTCTGGATTCTTGATTCGTAGTAATAAGGGACGCAGCTACCGTCATAAAGCATGTTCATCACATAGTCGAATCTTTCGTCCAGCATCTTGTCCTCTTCCTGATCAGGGAATAAGTCGGCGGCAATGAAGGCGGAACTGAATCCATACCAGCTTTCTACGTGTGATGTCGGTTTTTGGGGGCAATCTATCGCAGTCCTTCGTGCACTTCGTATTATGTATTCCCATGGGCGATGGACGGTCATTACACCTGTGGACTTCCTGCCTTCTTCTGACTCTGCCGAAATCGTGTATTCTCCCTCTTCGCGTGGCGAAAACGAAATTTCCATCTTATCCATGCCTTTGGCCAGACAACTGGTCTTCACTTTTTTCCCCGACGGTGAAATGACAGAGACTTCCGGATGTTTTCCTACAACTTCGAACCATGCTGTTTCGTCAATGGAGAATGACGTCTTCTCCATTATGATTGCGGGGGCATCAGTCAGTCTGAAAGCCTCAATTTCAAATTCTTCAAGTGAGTTCAGCTCCTTATATGCCAGAGTAACAGACACCGATTCTCCAACATCAAGTTTCCACATCTGCTGTGGGTGATGGGCCGGCAGTGGCAGCATATTCAGGATATCCAGATTCACTGATGATATTCTATGTCCATAAAACCAGAAAGGGTCCGGATAGCTGAGATTATAGTCCAGACTCCATGAAGCTATCGGGTCAGGAGAAAACAGTCCGAGAATACGCCCGGTAGGGGTCTGCATATAGCCGCAGAAATGATCTGATTCGCAGAACAGATAGGTGGGTACCCATTTCTCCAACCATTCAGGGTAAGTATCCATCCATGTGTCTATTCCCAGACGGATACCAGCCTTTATCGGTGTGAAGGCTTGCCCTGACTCGTTGGTCAGGGTAATCTTGTATGCCTTTTCACCTCTGTATTCCGTGTGTTCTATCCTGCACTCTACATTGTCGATTCTTGTCCCTTCCTTTGTCCCCTCTGATGTGACAGCATAGAATGTAGGGTTCAATAAAACAGTAAGGATAGCCGCCAGTATCTTCATGCTTGCTTATTCTATTGTAATGTCGACATTTTCCGGCTTGTCAATCACAAGCATATCCCCTGTGTCGTCAACCTTTACTCCATTGACTGTGAAATTCTTGATCTTTAGATTGTTGATTGAACTTCCGTTTGTCTTGATGTAAAGTGCCGGATATTTGTTTCCTTTATTATCAAGTACCTTGAAATCAGTAAGGGTGACATTCTCCATCAAGACAGGAGTCTGACCATACTGCCAGATAGAGGCATTTCTTCCGCTGGCATCGATGTTGTCGAAAATCATGTTGCTTACGGTGATGTCGGACATTCTTGTAGGCGGGTTATTGCCTTTCCAGAGGTCTGTACTTCCGTCCGAACCCTGACCGATTGCAAATGCCGACCTCTGGTCATCGTTCAGACCACGCTTATGCTGCAGGAATATGCAGTCTCTTACCTCGATATCGTGCAGGCGTCCAGAATATTGTGTGTTTCCTGCCTCAGGTCCTATGACGATGCCTCGTGCATAGTCGGCCCATATGAGGCAGTCGTGGATGTTGACATTGCATACATCAATGATAGGCTTTACTATGAAACGGCATTTGAGAGTGAGACAGTCATCATAAGTCCTTATGAAGCAGTTCTTGATTTCAATGTTCCTGCTGCTTACTACGTCGATGCCGTCTCCGTTGAGTTCCCAACTGATCATGTTTACACCATCGATCAGGACACCGTCTGTCTTTGGAATGATCATGTTCCATCCCGGACTATCTATCATAGTGATATCCCTGACTGTGAGATTCTGGGCGTTGATGTTTGATAGGTTGCACTGGATGAGGAAGTCTCCCCAACTGTACATGTTGTCTCCTTTGTGGACCATCTTCTCCCCGGAAAGAATTCCATGGCCGGCAATCGTCACATTGCTTCCTCTTGTCTTGACGTTTGCATAAACCTTGGCCCCGTGGTCAATATAGAGGGTCTGCCCATCTGTCAGGAAGATAACTCCAGGATTATGTTCACCCTTACCGAAATACTTCACATTCGGGTCATCTGCAGCCGGCTTGTTCTTATCCGGTTCACGTGCATAGATGAAGAGGTTGTGCTGGCGGTCATCGTCGAATTCCACACTGATCTTGCCCTGAGCTTCCGATGGAAGTGTGAACTCGATGGTGTTGTCTCCGCATTCACGGACTTCAATGTTGTATATGCTAGGTCTTACCTCTACCTTTGTAAATGGTCCTGTAAGCTTGCGGACCCTTACCTTTGCAGGGAAACTGCTGTCAATCAGACAGTAAGACATGGTGTCGCGAAGAGCTTTGCTGTTAGTCCAGTCATTCCATATGGATGGATGCCTGTTCGCATCAGAACATAATGCATCATGCACCTGCTGAGCCCTCCAGGTGCCGGATTTCTCAAGCTGTACCATATAATGGGTATTAGGCTGGATTCCGATGGATGCACTTGTTTCTATTGTCTGGCGTGCAACTTTTGTGGAATATGGATTAAGCAGGTCTCCGTATGAGTAGATTATGTCAAAAGTTCCTTTTGATATATAATCGGAAAAATCAATCTCAATACTCACTTTGACACCCTTTGACAGGAATTTGTCGATTTCAAGTTCCGGAGTGATATCTTCATCTTCAAGGGTTATCGTGATTTTTGGTGGCCATATGCCCTCTTCCTCATTCATAGGAAAGAGAGTGACTGCAACATCTTCTCCTTTGGAAACAAGCTCTATCGGCTCAGTCTTAGTGTCAATGTCGAATGTGTCCGAATATATGTTCCATGTATTGTTAAGTCCTTCAAGTGAAAGGCTTACCTGCTGGAATGCATCAGGAGCATTCTTGACAGATAGCTCGAATTCTGAAGTGATCGGCTTCATGATTGTGGAAAGTGAAGTCGCTCCAGTTTTGATTTCTTCTACACTTGCCCAGGTCCTGGAGATGACCGAAGTCAGGTCCAGAGAAGTAAGAGAGTATGTCTCGGCAGTACCCTCCGGTTTTACAGAAGAGAATGCTATGTTATCCATGTTCTCAGCAGCCACGACTGCAACCTTGTCTCCTTCCGCAACGTCAAGATACTGGAATTCCGAGAGCTTGCTGTATGTCTGTACAGACTTGCAGACATCACCTGAAAAAACGAATACATAGGTTTTCCAGTCATTGATGTTTTCCGGAGTATAGTCGGGATCTGACTTGTGGCTGAATGTGAACAGTGATTCGTCGCTGCAACTGCATGAAAGCATCATGAGTGCAGCCAGTAGCAACGAGGTTATCTTGGATGTATTCATTTAACTGTCTGTTATGATTGTTTTCAAATTACTTTATCTGCTGAGGTATTCCAGAATCTCTTTTCTGGTGTTGCGGAACGAGTCCATATCGGTTTCAAATTTGTCGCTTCCCCAGACTACTTTCCGGCAGAATTCTTTTGCATCGCTTTCACTTATCGCTGCAACCATCTTGAGAAGGTCGTAGTCTCTGAGACCGTCTCTCATTGCACAGAGCCTGATGGATGCATATACGGTCTCCGGTCCTGGCCAGATTATGAACATATCTCCTCCGATATAGCTTCCGGCTGCATCTTTCCATGGATCACCGTTCGGAGAGCCTGCCCAGTAGTTCGGTCCCCAGTGGAGATATCCTACATTGTCATAGAGGAAATCAAGCCAATGGATATATCTTGTCTTGAAAAGAGGTATTCGGATGAAACGGTTCAGACTGTTTCCTTGCGGCTGGACACATGTATATGACCATCTGGTCTGGTTCGGACCATATTCAAAAGGACCATTGCCGAAGATGTTGTATGCGTTATTGTCGAGCATTGATGTGACAGGACAAGGAATGTCAATGTATTCATGTCCGATCAGTCCTGTAGTCAATGGCTCCATGATCTTCAGGTCCGGAGCACCTTTTCTTATATATGAAGATATCCGTTCATAAGCAGGAACTGTCACGTCCACAGGCTCATCGCAGATGGTCTGAAGATAGATGTCCAGCCATGTCCTTCCGTCCGGCATAGTCTGAGAACGAAGGAATTCCTGAAGTGCATGGTAGTAGTTTGACATGTATGCTTCGGCTTCGGCACTGTATTGGGCACCCTGTGTAACATAGGTGTGTTCCGGATAATACTTGCCGTTTCCATTGTCTGTCAGCTTTATGCTTCCGTCCTCATTCAGAACATAACCGCTGATCACGAGTTCTCCTGTAGTAGTCTTGTCCTTTACGCTGGCAATGACGTTTTCTCCCTGTGCATAGTGGAAGTCCGGACATGCCCTTATCATAAGGTCTATGTCTTTCTTGAGTGAGGAGAAATTACCTTTTGGAACAAATTTTCCGGATTCATCCTTGACAAAGTGAAGATCTGCGTCCCAAGTCCTGGTGTAGAATGTTCTGAATGAATTTGTCCCGTATTTCGCCATGAACGGGATGAGGATCTTTTCAAGTCTTTCGTAATTGCTATACATCTCAACTGTGCCAGGATCGATGGCCATAGCCTTCAGCTCTGCGTAATTTAGCCACTGAAGAACGCTCAAAGACTGTTTTTCAGGAAGTGTGACATCGTAGATCTGAACAACAAACGGAAGACTTCCTGTATCATTTCCGCTGACGGATATCAGACCCTCATAGATGCCGGCTTCGATGTTTCTTGGAATTTCGAATTCCACCCACAGCGGCATTTTGGCTCCACCTTTAAGCTGGACATTACCTCTTGTCGGATCACCGACAGGAATCAGGGGATCCGGCAGATATTGCTGGTCGTCCGGATAACGGTCCGGTGCAGGGCCACCTGCCCATGAGTCCCATTTGTTTGAACACTTGATGTCCGGAAGCCAGAACATTTCAGGAGTGACCGCCAGGCCGCTCTTCTGTCCGGCTGGTGCGAAATACTCCACCTTAGGAGTTATGACTCCTTGAGCCTCAGATGCATAGACGATGGTCTGAATGGTAGCAGTCTCTCCTCGTGCCACTCTGATTGTGTCAGGCTCCCATGCAAAGGTCTCGAATGAGACAGGCTTTGTAAGGGCATCTGTCTGCTCCAGCCATAGATTTCCATGTACCATGACAGGAATTGTGCAGCTGAAGTCTCCGACAGTTACTTTGACCGTTGCTATTCCGATCTTTTTACCTGTAATGGCTCCGGAAGCATCCACAGCTGCAATGTTCTCGTCTGAAGAAACCAGAATCATCTGATCGGTTGAATTCTCAGGGAGAATCACTGCTGAAAGAACCTTGGTCTCATTTACCTTGATTGAAATCGGATCAGTATCCATTTCGATAGATTCCATCGGTATCTCCCATGAAATCACAGTAACATCACATTGAGCTGTACCCCCTTCGCATGAAGCGGTTATCACTGTTTCACCTATAGCAACAGCAGTAATCTTTCCGCTGTCATCCACAGTTGCAACATCCGGATTGGAGGACGTCCATGTAATGGCCTTGTTCTGACTCCATGGCCTTATGGTTGCGGATAGAGATGCTGTAAATCCTTCTCTGATGGTAATGTTTTCCTTAGAGATTTCAATCTCCAGTTCTGTGTCCCCCGGTTTGTAGTTCAACTCGGTGACTTCCGGTGTGCAGCTCTGCATTATAAGGCAGATTGCTGCTGACAGATGTAAAAGAAATGCGGCTTTCATGACTGTTAAATATGTATAAACAAATTAACTCTTTTCTGCTTGTTCAGAGGGAGTAAAATTTAACGGAATATGCCCCTTATTATATAAGTATCATGTCCCGACTCAAACTTTTTTTCTGTTTTTAAATGGCGTGGGGACGTAATCCGAAAAAAATTCCCCCTTATTTGGGTCGATTATATTCAAATTTACATCGCTTTAATATAAGGTAGCTGTTTTTCAGCTTTTGAACAGATTTTTATATAAAACCACTTTTTAAAAACCAATTACACTAATGAAAAAAATTATTTCTTTCCTCGGCCTTGCTATGGCAGCCGGTGTGATCTTTTCTTCTTGTACAAAGGAGGAAGAGGTACAGTTAGCGGAGACTCCTCTGAAATCGATCACCGTTAAGAATGGTGGCGAGACAGCTACTGGAGTTGTCAACGACACAGACAAGACAGTTCTTTTTGTCTTCAATGAAAGCGAGTCTTTCTCAAGTGTCGACCTCGAAGTAGAACTTAACGAAGGTTGGACTCTTACATTCCCTACAACCCTTACAGGTGTGAACCTTCAGGATACTCCTGTATTCAACTTTGAGGATCCAAGCGGACAGAGAGTAAGATACACAATCACATTCTCTTCTAACGCTTTCCCTATCGTTGATGCTACCAAGATTCAGATCAAGGGTCTCCAGGCTGGTGAGAGCATCTCTGTTGACAATGCGACAAAGGTGATTACCGTTGTTTATGACCAGGACAAGATCGACTACAACAATGTTGAGATCATCTTCAATGAAGGTGCTCTTCAGAATGGTGTGGTACTTCCTTCTGACCTTGTTTATGACTTTACTGACGGTATTTCTCAGCCACTCGTATTCGATCTTAACGGTGAGCGTCCATACACTTTGACACTTGATGTTTCTGCGTACAGAAAGAAGACCATTTCAGAGATGGGATTCACTGACCTTACATCAGAATTCGTAACACCTGCAGACTATCCTTACCTCAATGTCTACAAGGGTACTACATTCCCTAACCTTCCTGTATGGGAAATCGGAAATATATGGACTCCGTCTAACCCACGTTCATGGGAGTATTGGATTGAAACTGAGCCAGGCCAGCCATATCCTTACTCTCACGATGTATTCTCTATGGTCGGAAACTGGACAGAGGACCGTCCTACCATGACAGCATTCGGAACCATCGCAATCATTACTATCGATCAGGACAAGGTTGCAGGTGAAATCGTTCCTAACATTGACTATTCTAAGAAGTTCGGTGAAGTTGACGGCCTTGTAACACTTATGGGTTGCAAGAAGGAAGGTTCTATCGACTATATGGTTTATGACAACTCTACAGTTGTAAATGAGGGTGTTGGTTGCTACAGCTCTTACAGAAACTCAATCGGTTTCAATGCTGACGGTAAGCTTTCATTCGCTGTTGCAGCACGCAGAGGCAATGAACTCTTTAAGGTTCCTTTCCAGACTGAATGGCTTCCACTTGGTCCGGAAAACTTCTCACCGGCTGAGGGTGCTGCTGAAGCAGTGGCTGAGACAGCAACAGAGAAGTGGGATGTTACTGATGCAGCTTGGGCATACGGATGGCTTATCCGTGACGGTAAGGCACTTACTATCCAGGATGTAATCAAGAACGACGGTACTAACTATGTTTCTGACGGTGGTGTTCTTGGTCTCGGATGGAACAGCTTCTACATGAAGAGAGTCCTTGTGGGTAGAACTTATGACAACAAGATCGCTATCATGGTCAGCAGCGGTGGACAGGACTGCTGGGATTCAGGATATGACATTTATGATAATGTTTATAATGTGCTCAGAGAGTCTTGGGGATACTACTTCGGTATGAACACAGCTCAGATGGTATGGATTGCACATCAGCTTGGTTGGAGAGACGTTGCACTCGTATCTACTGGAGACGACGAGGGTGGTATCAATCCTAACGTAAGAGTTAACGGTAAGGCTGTCATTTCACAGACAGAGGCAACATACAACCCTGAACTGTATGCTAATGAAAGTGCAGACATGGTGGCTTCATACTACATTTCTCTTAAGACTAAATAAATCCAGCAACTATATTTTCTGCAGGCCGGTTTCTGCTGGCCTGCAGAATTTATCTTAAACCATACTCATATGAACAACACAGCAAGGATACTGATTGCAGTTGCTATGCTTGCATGTCCTTTCCTGCCGGTTAATGCTGTTCCGGTGGAAAGTGATGTGGAAATGCAGGCTCAGCAGGATCAGGTGCCGTATTCAGGTGTTGTCAAGGATGCCAAGACCGGTGAACCTCTCATAGGTGCATCTGTCATCCTTAAGGGCAGTACCAAATATGGTGCATCTACAGATCTTGATGGTAACTTCACCATCTATCTTCCAAAGGACGTCAAACCTGAACTGGAAGTATCATTCATCAGTTACCAGACTCAGGTGATAGTTCCGGTACAATCCAGCGGAATCGTTGTCGCTCTTTCCGATGACCAGAATTTTCTGGATGCGGTGCAGGTAGTTGCATACGGAAAGCAGAAGAAGACATCGATTACCGGTGCCATCACATCAATCGGTTCCGAAGATCTCCTTAAATCTCCATCAGGAAGTGCAGCCAATTCACTTGCCGGAGCATTGACAGGTGTATCAACAATTCAGGCCTCCGGTCAGCCGGGTGCTGAAGACCCTGATATTTATGTCAGAGGATCGGGATCATTAACTAATGAAGCTTCGAAGCCTCTGATTCTTGTCGATGGAGTCGAGAGATCCTTCTTCCAGATGGATCCGAATGAAATCGACAATATCACCGTTCTGAAGGATGCGGCTTCTACAGCCGTTTTCGGTGTGCGAGGTGCGAACGGTGTAATCCTTGTCACAACCAAACGTGGTGAGGAAGGAAAGGCAAAAATCAGTTTGAGCTCGGCTTTCGGTCTTACCCAGCCGCTCAGACATCTTACTGCCTGTGATAGTTATGAACATGCAAAGATCTTCAGTGAAGCACAGCTTTCGGATAGATGGAACGATCCGTCAACATCTCTTACCTTCTCTGATGCAGTGATCGATATGTTCAGGAGAAATGCCGACCCGATCATGTTCCCTAACACGAACTGGGATGAGTATCTCTTCAATGACCTGTCATGGCAGACACAGCATAACATTACCGTATCAGGAGGTGCTGATAGGGTAAGATATTTCGTTTCGCTTGGTTATCTCTACCAGGACGGAATGCTCAAGAGTTTTGAAAATTATAATTCCAACTATACATACAACCGTTACAATTACAGGGCTAATGTTGATGTTGACCTTACCAATACAACTCAGTTGAAGATCAATATCGGTGGCCGTGTAGGAAAGAGACACGAGCCTAACGGATATGGTAGCAACATCTGGCAGTATATAACCTGGTGTACTCCTTATTCAAGCCCGGGATTTGTCGACGGTCACTATACGACTCCTAACCTTGGTCCTTACATTCCTATCGGTGGAGGTATGAGTGGACTCGACCTTTATTATGGTTATGGCTATTCTGAGAATACAGCGAATACGATGAACCTTGACATAGCTCTCGAGCAGAATCTTGACTTCATCACTAAGGGTCTCAGCCTGAATCTTAAGGGTGCATACAACTCAGTATATAACCTTTATGTGAGCCGTTCTCCTACAGCTGCCTTCAGCCGTTGGCAGAGCGTCAACTACAAAGGTTATTATACGCAGCCGGGAATGACCATGGACAATCCGATGTTTGATAATACCCATGTATTCATTACCTCTGGTGAGGAATCGCTCGATGAGCCTATGACATACGCGTCAGGTACAAGCAAGGGAAGAGACTGGTATCTCGAAGGAAGTCTCAATTACCATCGTGAATTCGGTAATCATGAGGTAAGTGCCCTTCTCCTCTACAACCAGTCAAAGACATATTATCCTGCACAGTTCGTCGAGATCCCTACTGCATATGTAGGATATGTAGGCCGTATTACCTATAATTACAAGAGAAAGTATCTTGCTGATATCAATGTAGGTTACAATGGCTCGGAAAACTTTGCTCCAGGTCACCGTTACGGTCTTTTCCCTGCCGGATCAGTCGGTTGGGTAATTTCCGAGGAACCTTGGATGCAGGGAACCAAATCATGGCTTGACTTCTTCAAGATCAGGGCATCATATGGTCTTGTCGGTAATGATAAATATAGCGGAGCCCGCTTCCTTTATCTGAACGGTTCATGGGATCCTTCTCACAGTGTGGCCCAGTTCGACAAGTGGGGCAGCTGGCAGTTCGGTGCGATGTACAGCTCGAACATGCTTGTAGATGCAATTGAAAATGCTGCAGGTAATCCGATCGTATCATGGGAAAAATGTCTCAAGCAGAACTACGGTCTTGATATCGTTCTCTTCAAGCAGCAGCTTTCTATTAATTTAGACTACTTCCGCGAACATCGTTACGACATCCTTTCAAAGAGAAATACTCTTCCTTCTATTGCAGATATCAATCTTCCGATGCTTAATCTCGGAATCGTAGACAATTACGGTTATGAGCTGGCTGCAACATGGAGGTCAAAGATAAGTGAGGACTTCAACTACTATATTACCGGAAACTACTCTTTCTCAAGAAATAAGATCATCTATATGGATGAGGTTGTCCCTAATGAACCATATATGGCCCAGACAGGACGTAGGACAGGTATGACATACGGATATCTCTTTGACCGTTACCTGACAGAGGATGACTTCGATCCTGAGACAAGGGAACTGCTTACTATAGAGAAAGGTGGTACAGTACCATCCATCACCCTTGGTAATCCACGTCCTGGTGATGCAATCTTCAAGGATCTGAATAGTGATGGAAAGATCGACGGTGATGACAACACATGGTTCGGTTCCGGCCAGAGACCAGAATCCGTTGCCGGACTCATCGCTGGCTTCACTTGGAAGAACTTCGGCTTTTCAATGCAGTGGACAGGTGCTTGGGGTGCATCCCGTGTCTTGGGCTCAGATTATAAAAGCCCGTTCAGGGATAATAATGACGGAAGCCTTCTGAAATTCCTCGCAGACGGACGCTGGACTCCGGACAATCCTGAGTCAAGATTCCCTCGTGTAACATTCATGAACAAGTCATGGTATACCCAGTCATCTGACATCTGGCTCATGGATGCATCTTATCTGAGACTCAAGAATGTCGAGCTTTCATATACCATTCCTCAGGGAAGACTCCTCAAGAGGTTGGGTATCAGTTCACTCAGATGCTATATCAGCGGATATAACCTTCTGACATTGTTCTCGGAACTTGCCGATATCGACATCGATCCTGAAGGATCAACAGGTAGTGCCGACCTTAATGGTGATTACGTATACAGCTATCCGAATGTGCGTATCTATAACGCCGGATTCAATATATCATTCTAGGAGGATATGTGTATGAAAAACAGAATATATCTATTATTTATTTCTATATTGACTTTTTCTGCAATAGGCTGCAGCGACTTGAGGTTTGGAGATGCCTTTCTTGAGAAGGCCCCGGGTGTCGATGTGACAGTTGATACAATTTTCTCTTCAAAGCTGTATGCAGACAGAGCCTTGGTAGCGGCCTATTCTACATTGAGGGTGGGCTTCCCGATACATAACCAGGCATGGCCACTTTCTTCGTCTGGACTTTACGATCCGGGCAAGAGATATGACAGGGCCTGCAGTCAGCTTGATAACGATGTGCTTGACAGTATCACTGACCTTATGGAGTCTCACAATGACTGGAGCAGCGGCGGACAGGAGTATGCTGCCGGTAACTATAGTGCAGAGACTGAGAACGGAGCTTCCTGGACAAAGCTGGCGTTTACACCAGACAAGGAACTCAACTGGTCCGGTATCAGAAGATCATTCCAGTATATTGAAAATGTGGACAGGGTTCCGGATATGACAGACCAGGAAAAGGCCTATGGTAAAGGAGAAGCATATCTGATCATTGCTACACATTACCTTGACATGTTCAGACATTACGGAGGAATTCCTCTTCTCAAGGCTTCTGTCGGTGCGGACAATGTTCAGGGTACGGATTTTTCCAGAAGGACTGCTGAAGAAGTTCTTGCCTATATTATCGAACTCTGTGATACAGCAGCGGACTTGCTCCCTTGGACAGTGTCAGCTGATAAGGACGGACATATGACCAAGGCTTCTGCCATGGGATTGAAGTGTCGTGCTTTGCTTTTTGCTGCAAGTCCTCTCTTCAATTGGAAAGAACCGTATAGTTCCAATACACCTGTAGCTCAGAGTGCCAATGCGTCACTTGTGAATTCTGAGGATATTCCTAAGATGTATTGGTTCGGCGGATATGATCCGAACCGCTGGCAGGCTGTAGCTGACGCATGTGAGGCATTCATCAAGGAGAACAAGGCCAATGGCGATCCTTACGGACTTGTCTATGCTGAAGCAGATGATGTGGAGTCTTACAGAAGCAACTGGAGCACATGTTTCGTAGACCGCTATAACTTTGAGATCCTGATTCAGACTGGACGTCATTATGATACATTTGCCAATACATATCACCGTTGTTACTATGGAGTATCCGACGACAATGGAAATAACGGTCGTGGATATGGTGGAGGATGTATCACTCTGAACTTTGTCGACATGTTCCAGAATATGGACGGAACACCGGCGATTTATGCTGACTGGATTGCCAAGAACGGCAATGTTGCGAAAATCAATGAAGACCCGTTCAGAGGAAGGGACCCACGTCTTTATGAGTCGGTTATGATCAATGGTGACCACTTCAGAGGCCGTGCTGCAGAAATGTGGATCGGTGGTCTTGAAAGAGGTAGTGCCGAGGGTAACAGAGCCATTACAGGTTTCTGCTCGAGAAAGTTCATCTGGGACTATAATGATGATACATATATGAACAGGCCTCTCAATTACGCATATCTGCGTATGCCTGAGATCTACCTTACTTATGCAGAGGCACTTAATGAGCTTGGAAGAACAGACGAGGCTTTGTATTGGCTGAATCTTGTACGTCAGAGAGTCGGAATCGCTGACATGACTGAAGAGCTGCTTGTTGCGAACCAGGGTAATAAGAATCTTCCAAAGTATGAAGGTCTTCAGGGCAATCCGTTACTCAGAGAAGAGATCCTTGACGAAAGGGCAAGAGAACTTTTCTTCGAGGAGTGCCGCTGGTACGACATCGTCCGTTGGAAGAGGGATGATATTTTCAAGAAAGATCTGTATGGAATCCAGATAACCATTGACAAGGCTGTCAGAAGTGCTGATACCAACAACGACGGTATCATCAACGACGAAGATGACCTTG
The DNA here is from genome assembly GCA_017625725.1 of Bacteroidales bacterium. Classification (GTDB taxonomy): domain Bacteria; phylum Bacteroidota; class Bacteroidia; order Bacteroidales; family UBA932; genus Cryptobacteroides. The sequence goes on from JAGAKH010000079.1 coordinate 21,164, forward strand.
ATGCATACGAGTCTACTTTCCATTATTCTGATCCTAGGAAGGAAGATGACCGTTACTGGAAGATGAACTGGGATACAAAGTGGTATCTGAGTGCATTCCCTACAAATGAAATCAATAAGGGTTATGGTCTTGTACAGAATCCTGGTTGGTAACAATTAATTCAGAAAGAAAAGGTTATGAAAAGATTATTCTTTACATTACTTATAGCGTTGTCAGCTCTCCAAGCCTTGGCACAGCCGATAGAGGTGAAACTCAAGGTTGTGGATGATCTTGGCGTGGGCCTCAAGGAGGTTCAGATAGACTATGACGGTGCGGAAGCTCCTGTATTTACTGATGCATCGGGCTCAGCTGTCATTACAATTGATGAGGGGGCGTTTATCAATCTCTCCCTGTTCAACAGGTTCGAGAAGCAGGTTATCGTCGATAGCGATGATATGACTGTCGTTATGGGCAGGAGAAGCCGGGCCTATGGTCTTGGTTATGACCTGTTTACTACTAAGGAAAAGTCTTCTGCTGCTATTGATGGAATCGGGGAAGACGAACTTAAGATAACGACAAACAAGCAGATCATGAATGCCTTGTATGGTCTGATTCCGGGACTTGCCGTTTATCAGAACGGATCCGGAGCATGGCCTGAGGATATTGAACCGCTTGTAAATGTCAGAGGAAGAGGCTCATACAATCCAAATGCCGTTCTAATTCTGGTTGATGGTATCAGACGAGATGCATCGGCAATTGATGTTGAAGAGGTTGAGAGTGTTACTGTTCTCAAGGATGCTGCAGCATTGGCTCTTTATGGAATCAGGGGAGCGGATGGTGCTGTCCTCATTACAACCAAGAGAGGTGGTAGCCAGAAACTCAATATCAAGGCCGGATACTCATTCGGAATCGAGACTCCTTTCAGAGTGCCGGATATGGCATCACCTGTCGAGTATGCCAGGGCATTCAATGAAGCTCTTGTAAATGATGGATTGAAGCCTGCATACTCTGCTGAGGACATCGATAATATTGCAAGCGGCAAGAATTCCGTGTTCGCTGGTGTTGATTGGAGGAATCACATCATGAGGAACATGGGATTTGATAATGACGTTCATTTTTCGATGAACGGATCATCCAAGAAGGTAAGATACTTTGTGTATGCCGACTATACCGGAAACAGGGGACTCTTCAAGAATACGGAGATAATTGACGGAATCGAGACACAGAACGTGTACGATGCTCTTAAACTTCGTTCCAACCTGGATTTCGTAATTACACCGACTACATTTGTCAAGGTTAACCTTGCTGCCAGAATCCAGCAGAGGACGCAGCCTATCAACGGAACATCTTTGGCAACAATGTATGCAGCTCCTTCACTTGGATTCCCTGTGAAATACAATAATATATGGTGTCGTACAGCCAAGTTTGAGAACCCGGTCCAGTATCTTCTGGGAAGCGGAAACCTCCTTACTTTCTCAAGAAGACTCTCGGCAGACCTCACCATTCTTCAGGAACTGAACAGCATTACAAAGGGTCTTACTGCAGAGGTCCGTATCGCTTATGACAATCTTGCCAACATCAACGACCAGAAGGGATTCTCAAACTCGTACTATATGTTTGACCCTTATTATGGTGACGATGATACAATTGAGGATTATACCCTTCAGCTCTTCGGAAATGACACTGAGATGGCTTATTCAAGCTTCCTTGAGTCTCAGTTCATGCATATGAACATCTGGGCAAAACTCAATTGGGAGAGGACTTTCGGAAAGCATAATGCACATGCTGCCTTGATCTTCAACCGTGAAGGACGTGTTCTTGCCGGGGCAAACAGCTCATATGTTCATCATGATTTCATCCTGAATGCGAATTATGATTATGCCGGCAAGTATCTTTTGAACGTGACAGCGTCATATTCAGGCAGCAGCATGATGCCAAGAGGAGACAAGTTCCGTTTCTATCCGGCTGTTTCAGCTGCTTGGGTCGTATCAAATGAGGATTTCCTCAAAGGATCGGATATCGTGAACTTCCTTAAGCTGAGGGCTTCGTATGGTGTCGTAGGTATGGACAGCAATCTGTCTTATGATATGGACATACAGTTCAACGGTGCCGGAAATTCATACACATTCGTTTCGAATTCGACAATGGCTGGACTGATGGAAGGTGCGCTTCCATCACTTGGAATCAATCCAGAGACAGACTACAAGTCCAACATAGGTCTTGAATTCAATCTCTTCAGACATCTGAGCGGTTCGGTAGACCTGTTCAGCAACCATCGTACAAACATCCGTACCGTTGCTTCTACTACAGTGTCACAGGTGCTTGGTATCGGCATGTCGGATACATTCAACGGTGAGGTACTCAACAGAGGTTTCGAAGTATCACTCGGATGGGATCAGAAGATCGGAGACTTTGCATACAGCCTGAGAGGTAATCTTGCTTATGCAAAGAATCAGATCCTCCACATAGATGAGGAGTATCAGCCGTTCAAGCATCTTTATCAGGAAGGTCATTCTGTAGGTCAGTTCTACGGACTCGTATTCGACGGTTACTATCAGCAGGAGGATTTCGATGCTGAAGGAAACCTCCTTCCATACGTCCCTTCAAGTACATTCGCAACAGTCAAGCCTGGTGATGTGAAGTACAAGGACCTTACAGGAGACTACAAGATCGACAACTATGACAACACTTATCAGCTCGGAACAAATCTTCCTGAACTTTATTATGGAGTCCAGCTTGGTATGTCATGGAAGGGACTTGGTTTCAACGCGTACTTCCAGGGAACTTCAGGATATACTATAGCTACCGATCTGTCAAGTGTATACCAGCCGCTCCATGGAAATGACAAGAATATCTCATGCCATTATCTTAAGGATTACTGGACACCGGAGAATACCAATGCAAGATATCCGAGACTCACTACTCTCGAGAACAAGAATAACTATCTTGCCAGCAATCTCTGGACAGTAGAGGGAGGTTACCTCAAGTTGCGTGAGCTGGAATTGTTCTATGACCTTCCAAAGAGCGTCACTGAGAAACTTAAGATGGCAGGTGTCAGAATACATCTTAGAGGACACAATCTGTTCTCGATAGATAATGTGGGTATTCTTGATCCGGAGTGGGTAAGTCTTGATTATCCTACAGTAAAATCTTATACCATCGGTGTCAATGTGTCATTCTAAAACAGGAGGAACGAAACAATGAATAAATATTTTTCAAGATTTTTCATAACAGCCCTTGCTGCTGTCAGTGTGGCTGTGTCCTGCAATGACCTGACACTTGATGAATCGGTCTATCATACCAAGAAGTATCTTTTCGGAGACTTCTCTCAGGTGAAGGAGGTCATGACCAATGTGTACGGTTATCTTGAGTCAGGTTTCTATGATTTTCAGGAGTGTGCGACAGATGATGCCGTGTATGCAAATACACCGGATGTCGCAAAGATCTACTACGATGGAAGCTGGTCTGCAAATAACCTTGTAGATGACAAATGGTCTCATTATTATTCAGCAATCAGAGCCGCTAACTTCCTGATGGAAAACTGCCCTGAAGATTATGAGATTGCCCGTTGGGATGATCGTTATAAGGATTATCTTGCCCAGCTTAAGAATTATCCATGGGAGGCCAAGGCACTCAGAGCATTTTTCCATATGGAGCTTCTTAAGAGGTATAAGACAATCGTCATTGCCGACAAGACATTCACTGTCGAGGAGGTGAACAATCTTATGCCTTCAACATATGACCAGGCAGTGAACTGGATCGAAAAGGAACTTAAGGACGCTGCCGATCATCTGCCTGACACTTATGCTTCTTCGTATTATGCTGAAATCGGACGTGTGACAAAGGGCTTTGCCCTTGCAGCCCGTGCAAGGCTTCTTCTATACGCAGCCAGTCCATTGAACAATGAGATGGCTGAGAAAGACAGGTATGCCCGTGCTGCAGCGGCGGCTCTTGATTTCATCGATGCAAATAACACTTCGAAGACATATTTCTTGAGGAAACAGATGTTCAATGTCGAGAATCAGGATCTGATTTTCGGTATTCGTGAAGCTACGGACAACACATTTGAATCGCAGAATTTCCCTATAGGTTATGAGGGAGGAAATTCCGGAACATGTCCTACCTTGAACCTTGTAGAGGCCTTTGACATGGCAGACGGTACTCCTTTCAATTATGAGAAGCACAGCAGTGCCCTTCTGGATCCTTCTCAGAGAGACCCTAGAATGGCTAAGGCTATCATTTCAAACGGTGATATGTTCAAGGACGAGATAGTCGAGACCTTCATCGGAGGAAGAAACGGCCAGCCTAAGGAGAATGCAAGCCCGACTTCATTCTATCTCCGCAAGTTCGTTCAGGAGGCTACAAGACTTACTGTAGGAAATGTCTCCGAGATGCTTCACCTTTATCCTATCTTCAGGATCCAGGAGGTCTATCTGAATTATGCAGAGGCATTGTTTGAAGCTACAGGTTCACCTGACTTCAAGGGCTCTCTGAGTGGAGTGAACTATACAATGTCTCCAAGAGAGGCACTCAATAAGGTCAGGACTGTATATCAGATGCCTGAGGTCCCTTCAGGACTTACAGCAGCTGAGTTCCGTACAAGACTCCGCAATGAAAGACGCGTCGAACTCTGCTTCGAGGGTCACAGATTCTGGGATATCCGCAGATGGAAGCTCGGTGACAAGACAAAGGAAATCTACGGATTGAAGATAACCAGGAACCTTGATGAAACTTTCTCAGCAGAGAAGGTGCTTGTGCAGTCACGTTACTGGAATGACAAGCAGTATTGGTATCCTATTTCAAGTTCAGAAATATTCAAGAACCAGTCGCTCATTCAGAATACCGGCTGGTAGGAACATGTCTGTCAATTCAGACATATCAGACAATGAATAGAATCGTTTTTGCTGCATTATGCAGCCTTGTAATGTTCTTCTCTTCCTGTTCCCATACCGTCAAGTGGGGCCAGGAAGAAAAGAATGGATATGTTTTGATAACCCAGAGAGGAGGTCCTGATCTGGGTTATTCGTCGGAATCAGGTATCAGTATCCTGACAGTTGACGGCTATGCTTTCAAGGATCTGAACCGTAACGGCAGTCTTGATGTATACGAAGACTGGAGAAACAGCTTTGAAGACAGAGCTGCAGACCTCGCTTCACAATTAAGTGTTGAAGAAATTGCCGGTCTTATGCTTTACAGCGGACATCAGGCTCTTCCTATGCCAGCATGGTGGGGCAGTTATGGCGGAAAATGGTTTGATGAAAGCGATGCGGAGCCATGGGATCTTACCGATGAGCAGAAGAAGTTCCTTTCGGAGGACAATCTTCGTCATGTGCTTCTTACCAGATATGACAGCACAGCGGTGGCGGTAAGATGGAATAACAACATGCAGGCCTTTGTAGAAGGTCTGGCCCATGGTATTCCTTGCAACAACTCATCTGACCCGAGACATAATGGTGCCGATTCCAATGCAGAATATAATGCGGGAGCCGGTGGAGACATCTCATTATGGCCAACATCCATGGGAATGGCTGCCACCTTCGACCCTGAACTGATGTTCGAATTCGGACTCATTGCAGCACAGGAGTATAGGGCACTCGGTCTTGCAACAGCACTCTCACCACAGGTGGATCTTGCAACAGAACCCAGATGGAACAGATTCCACGCAACCATGAGTGAGGACCCTGTCCTTGCAGCTGACATGGCAAGAGCTTATTGTGACGGTTTCCAGACTTCCTATGGAGATGATGTGCTTGAGAAGGGCGGACTTTTCGGTAAGCCGGCTCAGGGATGGGGACTTCAGAGTGTCAATGCAATGGTGAAGCATTGGCCGGGAGGAGGTCCTTGCGAGGGAGGCCGTGATGCACATCTCGGTTTCGGAAAATTCGCCGTATATCCAGGTGAAAACTTCGAGATGCACAAGGTCCCATTCACTGAAGGTGCTTTCAAACTGAAGGAAGGTACGAAGATGGCTTCGGCTGTCATGCCATATTACACTATCTGTTTTGACCAGACCGGTGAGAATGTTGCGAACGGCTTCAATAGGGAAATCATCACTGACATGCTCAGAGAAGATGCCGGTTATGACGGAGTGGTATGTACGGATTGGGCTATTACCCAGACGTATGAACACACCAGCCTTCATTGGGGTAAGCCATGGGGAGTGGAGCATCTCAACGAGGCAGAACGCCATTATAAGGTAATCATGGCGGGTTGCGACCAGTTCGGTGGAAACAATGACAAGCTTCCTGTCCTTGAGGCTTATGAGATGGGTGTCAAGGAACATGGTGAGGAATGGATGAGAAACAGGATGGAGCAGTCAGCCCGCAGACTCCTTCTTAATATTTTCAGAGTAGGCCTGTTTGAGAATCCTTATCTTGATGAGGATGAGTCAGAATCAATTGTAGGTTGTCCTGCATTCATGGACAAGGGTTATGAAGCCCAGGTCAAGAGTGTCGTGATGCTTAAGAACAAGGACGGAATACTTCCTTTGAAGGACTTCTCTGACCTGAAGGTCTTTGTCCCAGAGCAGTATCGACCTGCAATTGTGGATTTCTGGAAGACCACATATGATGAAGTCCACAATGATCCGATTGAAACGGCTTTGGTAGAAAAGTATTTCGGCAGCAGGGTATCCACTGCTGAGGAAGCTGACATTGCAATAGTCTTCATTGATTCTCCGGACGGAGGCTTCGGATACAACAGGGAGGCTTATGACAAGGGAGAATTCCCATATGAACCGATCAGTCTTCAGTATTCTGACTATACAGCCGAGTATGCCAGAGAGCATAGCATCGCCGGTGGCGACCCTTATGAAGACTTTACTGACAGAGGATATAAGGGACGTTCCACTACAACCCGCAATGTTACTGATATGATTGCTGTTCAGGAGGCTAAGAGAATAATGGGCGATAAGCCTGTGATTATCATCGCCACTCTGATCAATCCGTTTGTGATGAGTGAGATAGAACCGTATGCAGATGCTATATTCCTTACTTTCTATACTCAGAATCAGATCATCATGGAGTTCATGACCGGTAAGGCCGAGCCTTCTGGCTTGCTTCCGCTTCAGCTCCCTGCCGATATGAGGACTGTGGAAGAGCAGTTTGAAGATGTCCCTCTGGATATGCGTTGCTATGTCGATTCTGAGGGCAATACCTATGATTTTGCGTTCGGACTGAACTGGTCCGGCGTTATAGATGATGAACGTGTAAAGAAATATAAGAAATAAATATGAAGCTTGAGAAACTTTTTGCGATTGGACTGATTGCTGTCCTTCTGGCATCTTGCTCTGGAAATCCTGTCGTTACATGTTACAGAGTGGATCCTTTAACGAAGGTCTTTCCTGAAAATACTGCATTCAGAAAAGCACCTGATACCCTGGACGCAGGTGGAAATACCCATGTGGAATTCCAATTTGCATTGCATAGTGGTGCTGCTGTCGAGGATTTTACGGTAGAATGTGGTGATCTTATCGGCCCGGATGGTGAAAGGATACCTGCACCCCGCTGTGGAGTTGTCGGTTATGTGGGAGTGGGTGATGTGACCGATAATCCCGCTCACGATGTCTTGAGAAGTCATACAGGAATGTATCCGGACCCTATCCTTGAGCAGGATACATATGATTTCGATCCGTTTGTCACTTTCTGCCCATGGATTACTGTTTTTGTGCCTGAAGGAACCAAGGCAGGTGTCTATACTGCTGAAGTTACAATGAAAGGCCGTACCTCCGGCAGAAGATTCTCATATAAGGAACCGATCCACGTAAAAGTGTGGCCGGTTGATATGAGAACCCCTGATTTCAAGAATGTAAACTGGGCGTTTGATTTCGAACATTGCCTCAAGTTATGGAATGCCGGTCAGCCTGTGGAGAAATTTACTGAGGATCATAAAGAGTACCTCAGACAGCTTTACGGCATGATGGCTGAGTGTTATCAGAATGTTACAATGATTCCTATATGGAATGTTGTCGAAATGAATAAGATGGAGGATGGAAAGTGGGAGTTCGATTTCACAAGATTTGATGAGTATGTCAGATTGGCTGATGAGGCCGGAGTGCTCGACTACATTCAGATTGAGGAACTAGGTCATCGCCTGATACCTAACTGGACTGCTCCTATGGGCCTTTTTGTCCCTTACGAGAAAGATGGAAAGATGGAAAAGGAGAACTACTCTCCGGAGAATCCTTTGGTAAGGGACTTCCTGAGCAGTTTCATACCAGCCCTCAAGGCACATGTTGAGGAATTGGGATGGGGTGACAGGTGTTATATGAAGATCTGTGATGAGCCGGTGGATGAAAATGCAGAGAGCTATAAGAAGGCTGTTGCCCTTATCCGTGAGTACTGGCCTGATATGAAGGTACTTGAAGCTCTTCAGACAACAAAGGTTACCGGTGCTGTAGACGCATGGTGCCCTCAGCTGAATTACTGGCATGAGCACTATGATTTCTATAAGTCAAGACAGGAAGCAGGTGATGAGATGTGGTTCTACACATGTTGTTATCCTCGTGAACTCTATCCTAACAGGTTCATCGAACAGCCTCTTCTGAAGGGCAGGATGCTTTTCTGGATGGCACATAAATACAGAGCAGACGGTTATCTTCATTGGGGATTCAATTATTGGGTAGGTGATCCGTTCGAAGAGACATCGATGCCTGGCACAGGAACCCTTCTCCCAGGTGGAGACTCGTGGCTGATTTATCCTGGCTACAGGAAAATGCTGCGTTCTATCCGATTTGAACAGTATCGTGATGGAATAGAGGACTACACCTTGCTTCAGATGTTGGCTGAAAAGGATCCTGCGGCAGCAGATGCATTTGCCAATACCCTCATTTCCAATTGGTGGGTATATGTTGGTAATACAAACTTATACCGCCAGACCAGGAGGGATCTGCTGAAGGCCCTTTCAGAGTAAGATTAAAATTGATAAAGACAAGGATATGAAATTTTCAAGACAGTTGACACTTGCCGCAGTGGTTGCATTGGCAGCGGTTTCATGTGGCACAGGAAGCGATACTCCTATCTATAAGGATGCTTCACAGCCTGTGGAAAAAAGAGTGGAAGATCTTCTCTCTAGAATGACATTGGAGGAAAAGGCCGGACAGATGAACCAGTTCGTAGGACTTGAGCATATCAGGGCAAATGAGGCACATCTCACCCCGGAGGAGCTCAGGACCAATACGGCACAGGCATACTATCCTGGTTTCCCTGCAGATACCATCGAGCAGTGGACCAAAGAGGGCCTCATCGGTTCATTCCTTCATGTACTTACCATTGAAGAGGCTAATTATCTTCAGGAACTTGCAATGCAGAGCCGTCTGCAGATACCTATCATGTTCGGTATAGATGCCATACATGGTAACTGTAACTGTCCTGATAATACGGCATATCCTACAAGCATAGGTCTTGCATCGTCATTCAACACTGAGCTTGCATATAAGATTGCACGTCAGACCGCAGCCGAAATGAGGGCAATGAATATGCATTGGACATTCAATCCTAATGTGGAGGTTGCGAGGGATGCACGTTGGGGACGTTGCGGTGAGACCTTCGGAGAGGACCCATATCTTGTATCAAGGATGGGAGTAGAGTCGGTGAAGGGCTATCAGGGAGATATGGATTCAGATGACGTCCTTGCCTGTATCAAGCATTTCGTCGGCGGCAGCCAGCCGATAAACGGAACAAACGGATCTCCTACAGATCTTTCAGAAAGAACGATCAGAGAAGTTTTCTTCCCTTCTTTCAAGGCTGGTGTCGAGGCAGGAGCCTTGTCATTGATGACAGCTCACAATGAACTTAACGGAATCCCATGCCATTCAAATGAGTGGCTCATGACTGATGTCCTCAGAGGTGAGTGGGATTTCAAGGGGTTTGTTGTCAGTGACTGGATGGACATAGAGCATATCCACGACCTTCATGCAACAGCCGAGAATGTAAAGGAGGCCATATATCAGTCGATCATGGCGGGTATGGACCTTCACATGCATGGCGTGTACTGGAACGAAGCCGTATGTGAACTGGTAAGGGAAGGACGTATCCCTGAATCCAGGATAGACGAGTCGGTAAGAAGAATCCTTGACATCAAGTTCCGTCTCGGACTTTTCGAGCAGCCGTTTGCAGATCCTCAGACCACTATGGATGTACGTCTCTGCAAGGAACATCGGGAGACAGCTCTTGAGGCTGCCCGTCAGGGAATCGTTCTTTTAAAGAATGACGGAATTCTTCCTTTGGATGCTAAGAAATACAGAAAGGTGCTCGTCACCGGAATCAATGCTGATGACCATAATATCATGGGAGACTGGACTGCCGCTCAGAAGCCTGAAAACTGCGTGACCATCCTTGAAGGTCTCAGGATGATAGCTCCGGAAACGGAATTCGTGTTTGTCGATCAGGGCTGGAATCCTCAGGAAATGTCCCAGGCTAAGGTGGATGAGGCTGTAGCCAAGGCAGGAAGGTGTGACCTCAATATCGTAGTTGCCGGTGAGCATATGTTCAGAGGCAACTGGAGCAAGAAGACATGTGGAGAGGATACAGACCGTTCAGACCTCGATCTTGTCGGCCTTCAGCAGGAGATGATCGAGAGGATTCATGCAACGGGAGTCCCTACTGTTGTTGTCCTTGTTACCGGACGTCCGTTGAGCGTAGAATGGATTTCAAATAATGTTCCGGCTCTTATCAATGCATGGGAACCGGGAATGTATGGCGGTCAGGCTGTTGCGGAGATCCTTTATGGAAAGGTCAATCCTTCGGCTAAGCTTTCAATGACCATGCCTCGTTCGGTAGGACAGACTCAGATGATCTACAATCATAAGCCATCTCAGTATTTCCACCCTTACGTCGTCAAGCCTAGCACACCTCTTTATCCTTTCGGATTCGGTCTCAGCTATACTGAATATGAATATTCCGATCTGTCTCTTTCTTCTGAGGAAATGTCGGCAGACGGATCGCTGAAGGTGTCTGTCAAGGTTGCAAATACAGGAAAGACAGCAGGAACCGAGATTGTTCAGCTTTATCTGCGTGACAGATTCTCACAGGTGACACGTCCGGTGAAGGAACTCAAGGATTTTGCAAGAGTGGAGCTTGCTCCTGGCGAAGAAAAGACAGTCGAGTTTACAATCACTCCTGACAAGCTCATGTTCCTTGACAAGAAGATGAAACCGATTGTCGAACCGGGCGAATTCATCGTCATGGTAGGTTCATCGTCAGCTGATAAAGATCTGCTAACTGCCTCTTTCTGGGTTAAATGATGATGATGATGGTTACAATCAGAAAATATATCTTACTCCTGACTTCTCTGCTGCTGGGAATCTCGCTTTTCGCACAGACCGATGAAGTCAGGACTCAATACGGAAGGCTTACAGGACAGGAAAAATTTCCTGTCCTCTCCTATATGGAGCTTGAGCCTCATGATCTTCCTGACGTTGAAGAATGGAAGGGCGTCGAAGGTGTTCAGGTTTCCTGGGGTGGAATAGACATGAGATATCCTAAGACATCCGTGCCGATGGCATCTGTCAAGGACAAGCTGACTTTGTCCGGATGGGGAGGGGAGAGGGTGTCCGCACAGGCTGTCGTATGGACCGGGATACCGGTGGAGGAGCTGAATTATGAGGTGACAGATCTGAAAGGACCGCGGAAGAACCTTATTTCATCTGACTTCATCAAGTCCGGTTATGTGCGATATGTCCTCGGAGACGGGTATTTCAGCAATGGTACAGGTTGCGGAGAGTGGGCAAAGGAACCTTCACGTGACTCCGTCCTTGTGGCTGACTGCATTGATCATCTGCTTGACACTATGAGTCTTAAGCCGATGCAGACCCAGGGCATCTGGTTTACATGTCAGATACCTTCAGGTGTAGAGCCTGGAGTTTATACCGGTGATGTGATAGTCAGAAGCGGCGACAAGGTCATCAGAAAACTGAAACTTAGCATACAGGCCCGTGAGGAAGTCCTTCCAGGACCAGAAGACTGGCACTTCCATCTTGACCTTTGGCAGAATCCTTATGCCGTTGCGAGATATTATCAGGTGGACCCGTGGTCAGACGAACACATGGAGGCCATGAGGCCTCTTATGACATTGCTGGCACAGGCTGGTCAGAAAGTCATAACAGCGACTCTTATCCACAAGCCATGGGGTGGTCAGACCGAGGATCATTTCGAAAGCATGGTTACATGGATCAAAAAGGTTGACGGAACATGGGAGTACAAGTTCGATATTTTTGACAAATGGGTGGAATTCATGATGGATTGCGGAGTGACGGAGCAGATCAACTGTTTCTCAATCGCTCCATGGAGCTCCTCTTTCCAGTATTATGACCAGGCTTCCAATTCCTTTAAATTTGTCAAGGCCGATGTCGGATCCCCGGAATATGAAGCTTTCTGGTCAGGCATGCTGGTGGAATTTGCCAGACATCTCAGGGAAAAAGGCTGGTTTGACATATGTGCTATCGCCATGGATGAACGTCCTGTGGAGGTAATGCTGGAAGTGATAAAGCTGATCAGAAGTGTGGAGCCGGACTTCAAGATCGCTCTTGCCGGTGGTTATCACCCGGAAATCGAGTCCGAAATCTATGACTACTGTCTTGCATATTCTCTTGAATTTCCTGAAGATGTTCTGGAAAGACGACGTAAGGAAGGAAAGATAAGCACGTATTATACATGCTGTACTGAGATAGAACCGAATCTGTTCACGATTTCGGATCCTCAGGACGGGCTTTTCCTTGGACTGGATATGGCCAGGAGAAAGTCCGACGGTTATCTCAGGTGGGCCTATAACAGCTGGCCTCTGGAGCCTTTGATGGATTCAAGATTCCGTGCGTTTACATCAGGTGATACCTTTATGGTTTATCCTGGAGGCAGAAGTTCTATAAGAATGGAAAGACTTGTCCATGGTATCCAGGAGTATGAGAAGATACGTATCCTCGGTCAGGCCGGAACTCCCGATGTCAAGATAATTCCGGAACCTGCGGTAATGCAGGTCGGCAGTGAGGTCGTGAATGTCAGTGGAGCATCCTTTTTTGTCGGAGAGGATGTCGATGAACGCAGCTCTGCAGCGATTTGTGGTTTCATGTCACACCTTGGCCATGTCAGTGCCTCTTGTTGCAGCAGGACCATGAATGAATCGCAGGCCGTGTTTACATATGACATCAACAGGGATCTGAATGACGAGGTCTATTTCATAAAGGTCAAGGGCACCCAGATAAAGGTTGAAGCCTCTTCATTCAATGGTTTCCTCTATGCCATCGAGACATTGAAGCAGCTCCTTCCGGTTGCGATATATGGTGATGAGGTCGACAGGAAGGCTTCATGGACGATACCTCATGTAATCATAGAGGATTACCCTAGATTCGGCTATCGCGGAATGCACATGGATTCAGCAAGGCATTTCTGGTCTGTTGCCCAGGTCAAGAAATACCTTGACATCATGGCTGTCCATAAGATGAACACCTTTCATTGGCATCTTACGGACGATCAGGGATGGAGGATTGAAATAAAGAAATATCCCAAACTTACAGAAATCGGTTCAAACAGAAGCGGTACGGCTCTTGGCAAGGGCTGGTACGATGTGGAATATGACGGAATCCCATATGGAGGTTTCTATACCCAGGAAGATATACGTGAAGTTGTGGAATATGCGGCTTCGAAAGGTATAGCTGTCATACCCGAAATAGATCTGCCCGGTCATATGCTTGCTGCCATAGCATCCTACCCTCATCTTGGATGCACAGGCGGACAGTTCGATGTCTGGGGACGTTGGGGAGTGTCTCCTGAAGTGCTATGTGCCGGTCGAGAGACCACTTATGAGTTTCTTGAAAATGTCCTCCTTGAAATCATGGAACTCTTTCCTTCAAAATATATACATATAGGAGGGGATGAGTGCCCTAAGGTGAGGTGGAAGGAATGTCCTGCATGTCAGGCTAAGATGAAGGAACTTGGGCTTGAAGGTGAAAAGGCTGCTGAACTGCTTCAGGGATATGTCACGAAGAGAATCGAAAACTTTCTTGCCGGCCATGGCCGCAGCATCATCGGTTGGGACGAGATCCTTGCAGGAGATATTTCAAGTACGGCAACTATAATGTCCTGGAGGGGAGTCGACGGGGGCATTGCTGCAGCTAAGGCTGGCCATGATGCCATCATGACTCCTAACACCCATTGCTATCTGGATTATTATCAGTCACGCAAGATTCAGGATGAACCCTTTGCAATCGGAGGATTTGTGGACGTGGCAAAGGTCTATTCCTTTGAACCTCATACGCCTGAGATGACAGAGGAACAGAAGAATCACATACTTGGAGTTCAGGCGAATCTCTGGACAGAGTATATCAAGACCCCTGAGCATCAGGAATATATGCTTCTCCCAAGAATGACTGCATTGAGTGAAGTGCAGTGGTCCTATCCGCACAGGAGGGATTATGACAGATTCCTTGACAAGATGAGTCATATGGTGGAAATCTATAAGGTCATGGGCTTCAATTTCGCAAAGCACATCTTCGAAGTCATTCCTGTCATTGGAGTAAATGAGCAGGCGGGACGTCCGGAAGTGACATTGACCACTCAGGGAGATGCACAGATGTATTACACACTTGACGGAAGTCAGCCGACTACATCCTCCTCACTGTATACAGGACCGGTTACGGTCGGTGAAGGTGAAGTGTTCAAGGCGATAGTGGACAGAAAGGATATGGACACCAAGGTCCTGACCCAGACTTTTTCTGACCATAAGGCTATGGGAAAAACCATAAGGATGAATACGGTGCCGTCGCCACTTCACTCTGCAGGCCTCCCCGAGAGTCTTGTCAACGGTGTGCTGAATGAAGATCAGGATGCGGCAGCAGGAGAATGGGTCGCATGGAGGGGCGAGCCTGTTGAAGTTGTGATAGACATGAACGGTGAGACTTACAGCAGGGTTTCCGTGAGGACATTCGTATCCAAATGGGAGGATATGTACGCACCTCTGGGATTGTGTGCCTATGTTTCTGAAGATGGAGAGACCTTTACTGAGGTGGCATCAGAGGAATACGGAATTGAAGAAGAAAAGGTTCCGGATGGCATAAAGCTTTATGATCTGGAGTTCGCTCCGGTATCTTCAAGATATCTCAAGGTAGTGGTAAAGACAGTTCCTGCTCTTCCGGCATGGAGCGAGCGTCCCGGCAAGCCGGCATACCTCTTCCTTGATGAAATAAAGGTTGAATAATCAATAATAATCGATACTTATGAAGAAATTTTGGCTTTTGGCAACTTTGTCGTTTGCGGCATTTGCTGTTTCATGCAACACTGTGGAATGGAAACCTGCAGGTGACCGAATCATGACCCAGTGGGGAGAAAACCTGGATCCAACATCTGTTCATCAGGAATATCCACGTCCTCAGATGATACGTGAAGATTGGAAGAACCTTAACGGAATGTGGAACTATGCCATAACATCGGCGGATGTTCCGGATGCGGAATGTATTGATGGTCAGATTCTTGTGCCTTTTGCAGTGGAATCGGCCCTTTCCGGTGTCGGAAGGAAGGTAAACGCAGATGAGGCTCTTTGGTATGAGCGTGAGTTCACACTGCCATGCGGCTGGAAGGGACAGAGGATTCTTCTTCATTTCGGTGCAGTTGACTGGTATGCTGCAGTCTATGTTGACGGTAAATTTGCCGGAGAACACAAAGGTGGCTACACTCCGTTCTCATTCGATATCACAGACCTGCTTGCCAAAGGTCGCAGGCATACTGTGAAACTGAAGGTAATCGATACCACTGACAAATCATGGCAGCCTCGCGGAAAGCAGATTTCCGAGCCTTATGGAGTATGGTATACAGCTGTGACAGGTATCTGGCAGACTGTCTGGATGGAGCCTGTTCCGGCAGCACATGTTAATTCATATCTGGCTGTTTCAGATATTGATAAGGCTGAACTTAAGGTAAATGTAGAGGCAGTGCTTGAGAGTGGTGATATATGTAAGGTCGTTCTTCTTGATGGCGGCAAGGAAGTGGCTTCAGCTGAAGGAACCGAGGTTGTTCTCAGTGTTCCTGATATGAAGCTATGGTCTCCAGATTCTCCGGCTCTGTATGATCTGGAGATTTCAGTTGTGCGTGATGGCAAGACTATAGATAAGGTCAAGGGATATACGGCCATGAGGAAGGTCGCTTATGCAAAGGATGCTTCCGGTCATAACCGTATCTATCTCAACAATGAGCCAGTCTTCCAGTTCGGACCTCTCGATCAGGGATGGTGGCCGGACGGACTTTATACGGCACCTTGCGACGAGGCCCTTCTCTTTGATATCGAAAAGGCAAAGGAAATGGGATTCAATATGATCCGCAAGCATGTGAAGGTCGAGCCAGCCCGCTGGTACTGGCACTGCGACCGTCTTGGAATGCTTGTATGGCAGGATATGCCTAATACTTTCGACAATGCCAAGACACAGTGGAATTACCACAACTTTGATGCAGTCACAGAGGATGCCCTCACATGTGAGGAAGGAAAGGCAAACTTCCGCAGGGAGTGGACTGAAGTCATCAAGGCAAACCGTATATTCCCTTGTATCGTAGTATGGGTGCCTTTCAATGAGGGTTGGGGACAGTTTGAAACCAAGCAGGTGATTGACCTGACCCGTTCTTTGGATAATACCCGTCTTATCGATTATGCATCAGGCGGAAACTTCTTTACAGACTGTGGCGGAGACATCCACGATACACATAACTATCCTAACCCTATCATGTATCTGTATGATCCATCAAGGGTGAATGTGCTAGGTGAATATGGCGGAATCGGATGGCCGATTGAAGGACACCTCTGGCAGACAGACAGCAATTGGGGTTATATCCAGTATAAGAATTCAGATGAAGTGTTCAAGGCGTATGAAACCTATGCACTGCAGTTGGAAAGCCTTATCGACTATGGTTTTTCAGCGGCTGTATATACTCAGATCACAGACGTAGAGGGAGAGGTCAATGGTCTCATCACTTATGACAGAAAGGTTGTCAAGATGAATGTAGACAGCCTCCGTCATATTAATACAGTAGTGATTAATGGACTTTAATATATGAAACGTATACTGGTTGTAATAGCATTGGGTCTTGCGGTGTCTTGCATAAAGGCACCGCAGCCTGTACCGGAATATGTGCCGGCAGCACCATATGGGGTATTTCATGAAGGAATGATAGCGAACATCACTCCTGAAGGTTGGCTTAAGGAAACGCTTGTGCGTCAGAAGGAAGGCCTTACAGGTCATCCGGAAGCGATGGCATATCCTTATAATTCCTGTCTGTGGGCAGGAGTACTTGACAGAGACTCGGAGACACGAGGTTCTGACTGGTGGCGTTATGAGCAGACAGCATATTATCTTGACGGTCTGACAAGGGTGGGATATCTTATCGATGATCGTGAATTCCTCGATCTGTGGCAGGAAAACATAGAATATGTTCTTGCCAATCCGCTTCCTGCCACTCCAGAGGGTAATCTGCAGGACGAGATTGACCGTCTGGTCGAGGACTTCAGCAAATGGATAGATTTTGATGCACAGGTGTCGGAAGATCCGAAAGCACGTGCAGTCGTAGAGGATGTAATGGGACAGATCAACAGAAGGGCTGCTGTCGCTGTCGAGGCTCGTCCGGAGGGACGTCTCGGAAGCGAGACCGAGTTCGGTGCCTGGCCTTTCGCCGTGTTCTTCAGAGCCGTTCAGGCTTACTATGAAGCTACCGGCGATCCGCGTATTCCGGAGGCTCTTGAAAAGCACTTCCTTTCATATTCTGCCAAGGCTCTCTCGCTTGACCGTTTCGTGGTGAATGTAGAAGGACTTCTTTGGACTTATTCCATAACAGGCAATGAGGAACTTCTCCGGAAGGCTGTTGATGCATGGGGAGAGGGAGCATCGAATCTTACTCAGGAAACATGTCTGGATGATTCAGAGTTCCGTATGCATGGAGTCACCATGAATGAGCTTATGAAGATTCCTATGATTCTGTATATGTATACCGGTGAAGAACAGTACCTCAAGGCTGCACTTCATGCTGATTATAAGATGGAGACACCGAATATGCTTATTGACGGAGTCAATTCAAGTACTGAGGCATTGGCTGGAAACGATCCTTTGGCCAGCCATGAGACCTGCGATATTTCGGATTACACCTGGACCATCGGTTATTATCTTATGGGAACAGGTGATGCCCAGTGGGCTGACCGCATAGAGAAAGCCATCTTCAATGCTGGATTCGGAGCCGTTACCAAGGATTTCCGTACCATGCAGTATTTCTCTTGTCCTAACCAGTTCATTGCTACCGGAGAATCCAATCATAATGATTTCAAGAAAGGTCTGACATGGATGGCATATCGTCCGGTTCATGAAACGGAGTGCTGTATCGGCAATGTACACAGATATTTCCCTAACTACGTTGCCAGAATGTGGCTGAAAGATGCTTCCGGACACCCTGTAGCTGCTTTGTACGGTCCTTCAAGCGTGACTTACGATCTCGGTGAGGGCTTGAACGTGTGTATCGAGGAAAAGACAGAATATCCTTTTGAAGAGAAGATCGACTTTGAGTTTACCTTCTATAAGGATGGACGCAGATCGGATGCATCTCACCACATGAACTTCACATACAGGATTCCTCTCTGGTGCAAGACTTCTCAGGAGTGCGGCTTCCACACCGTATCGAAGGAGTGGAAGAGTGGTGAGACATTCTCTGTCCAGCTTCCAATGGAGGTTGAACTTGTAGAGAATCCGGTTGAGGGATTATGTGTGCAGCGTGGCCCTGTCGTATATTCTTATGCTATTCCTATGGATTGTGTAGAGGATACGGTCGTGTATGATTATCTTGCGGGCAAGGTATCAGCCAATCCGGATTTCAAGTGCTGGAACATGACTCCTTCCGGAAAATGGAATTATGCATTGGTGGAAGACAGGCTTGATGAAGTGAAGGTGGAGTTTACCGGTTCAACCGGCTATCCATTCGATCTGGAGAATGCTCCGGTCAAGATATCTGTTCCGGTTGTAGGTGTCAAGGACTGGATTCTGGATGAGGACCGTTACACGCCTGCATTGCCTGACGAAGTGGTTGCAGAGTCTGATGAGGTTACCTTCATCGATCTTGTTCCTTATGGAAGTACGACTCTTAGGCTTACTACGTTCCCGGTATATTGATATCATTCCTGAAGATGTCTCGACTCCCGTTGGTCGCTCGACATGACAAGGCTGTCATTTCGACCGAACGAAGTGAGTGGAGAAATCTTTAATACAGATAAGAAAAAGGAGGAAGACAAAAACTGTTTTCCTCCTTCTTCATTATATCAGGCCGTAGAACAGATTCCAGATAAGGAAACGGGCAAGTTTACCGATCAGCAGCAGGATCATTGTCCATCCCGGACGTGTCTTGTAGAAACCAAGAGCTATGGCGATGACATCTCCGACGAACGGCACCCATGCAAGAAGAGCCAGCCAGACTCCGTACCGGTCTATCTTTTCTTTTTGTTTCTGCAGTGTTTCAGGCTTGACCTTGAACCACTTTTCTATCCATTCCCATTTACCTATCCATCCTATCCAGTAGGTGAGGACACTTCCAAGCCAGTTACCCAATGTGCCGACAATCAGGCAACCTGCTGGATCTGCTGTAGCTGCCAATATTGCCATGTACAGCACATCTGAACTGAACGGGAAGATTGTAGCTGCCAGGAATGTACCTATAAACAGTCCGAGCAGTCCTAGTCCTTCAAGCCATTCCATTACTGATTCCTTTTCTTTTTGAAGAATTCCGATACCAGATTACCGCATTCTTCAGCTTCAACTCCCTTGACTACTTCGGTTTTCGGATGCATCAGGGAAGGGGAGAACAGCGAGTAACCTCTTTTCGGATCCGAGGCACCATAGACAAGCCTTCCTATCTGTGACCATGCAAGTGCTCCAGCACACATCGGACAAGGCTCTACTGTTACGTATAACGTGCAGTCATTTAGGTACTTCCCTCCGACTGCCTCTGTGGCTGCAGTTATGGCTATCATTTCGGCATGAGCTGTAGGGTCGTTGAGCCTTTCAGTCATATTGCGTCCTTTGGCTATGATCCTGCCGTTGCATGTGATTACTGCCCCGATAGGCACCTCGTCCTCAGCCCCTGCCATCCTGGCCTCCTTCAGGGCTTCGTTCATATATCTTACGTCGTTGTCCATTATGCTTTTGGTGAAGTGATGTCTTAAAAAAAGAACCCGGCCTGTCGGTCGGGTTCTTATCTCTTACCATCTGTCCTCAGATGATACTGTCAATTTCTTGCGGCCGCGACGACGGCGAGCTGCCAAAACACGACGTCCGTTAGGAGTCGACATACGCTCGCGGAAGCCATGTTTGTTGCGACGCTTGCGCTGTGATGGTTGGAATGTTCTTTTCATATCTAGATATTTTTATATTTTTCCTACAAAAATGGGAGTGCAAAGGTAGTCTTTTTCGATTTATTTACAAAATATTTTTGAAAGTTTTTTACCTTTCTATATATATGACCATCTTGGTTTCAAAGAACGGGTCGTCAGTCCAGCTGGAAATCGGCCATACATGAACCGACCCCTTTCTCATCTTGAAACGTCCCATTGCAGTGGCGATTTCTTCTGCCAGGTCACCACCTTTGAGGTACAATATACCTTCTTTATATTTCCCTTTTACCCATGGCATGAAGTTCTCCAGTGATGTCACAGCTCTGGAAACTACATAATCAAAGGTTGTAGTCAGGGTCTCGGCTCTCGCATTCACCGTTTCTACATTATTCAGTTCCAGCCCTTTGGCAACTTCAGTAGCGACAATTATCTTTTTGCCTATCGAATCGCAGAGTGTGAATCTGGCTGCGGGGAACATCACGGCAAGAGGAATCCCGGGGAATCCCCCTCCTGTACCGAGGTCGAGTATCTTCAAAGGCTCTGCGACCTGGTACGGACCCTCTCCACGAAGCCTGTCATACACGTCGGGCATCTGTGTCTTCAGGTATGAGGCAATGCAAAGCGAATGCAGTACATGATGTCTGTAAAGCTCGTCTATATCTTTGCGGGAGACTACATTGATCTTTGAGTTCCAGTCTCTGTACAGCTCCTCCATCTTACGGAACTGCTCCATCTGTTCCCGGCTGACTTCCGGAAACATTGTCTCGATTATATTCTTGAATTCAGCAAATGTCATGTCTTCTATAATAATTCGTCCGAGTACTCCATCATCTTCAGCAACTGGGCCTTTGCCCTGCGTATCTTTGTCTTGACTGTGTTGATCGGCATATCAAGCGCATCTGCAATTTCCTTATATCCGAAATTCTCTATCAGATTCATCTTGGCCACTGTCTTGTAGTCGCTTTTGAGTTTCTCTATATTGGTGAGCCATTTGTCGTATTCCTGCTGATTGATAATGTCTTCTTCAGGATTGTGCATTGTGGCAGGGAGCTCTTTCAACTCTGCGATATCTTCACTGATTGACGTCGTCGGCAGGTTGTTCTTCTCTCTGTCGTGCCTGTTCAGGTGGTCAAATGCTGTGTTGCGTGCTATTCTGTAGAGCCAAGTCGTGAATTTGTATTCAGGATTGTAGGAGGCTATCTGGCTGAAAGCTTTCTGAAAACTTTCCAGGCAGATGTCTTCGATATCTTCCTTCTGGCTTACATAGCGTGAGATGTGGCTTCTGACACCGGAATTATAGCGGGTGTATAGCACGATAAAGGCGGCCTGGTTCTGTTCCAGAGCCAATAGGACGAGTTCAGAGTCGCTCAGATTAGTGAGCTTCGAGCCAGTTGTTTCCATGGTTGCATTCTACGGTTAAAGGTATGGAAAGACTTATTACATTCTCCATTTCTTCGGTTACGATCTTCTTCAGATGCTCCACTTCCTCAGGAACGGCATCGAACATGAGTTCGTCGTGGATCTGAAGTACCATTCTGCTCTTCATCCCCTCGGCGTCGAGTCTGCGGCTTACATTTATCATTGCAAGTTTGATAATGTCTGCAGATGTTCCCTGGATAGGGGCGTTTATGGCATTACGTTCAGCCAGAGACCTTACAGTGGCATTTCTTGAATTAATGTCAGGAAGATATCTTCGGCGTCCGAAAATGGTCTCTACATAGCCGGTTTCCCTGGCAGCGGCGATAGTGTCGTTAATGTATGAAGATATTGCAGGAAAGTTCGTGAAATAGTCGTCAATTATCTTCTTGGCTTCGGCACGGCTCATCTTGAGACGTTGTGACAGGCCGAAAGCGGAAATACCGTACATTATGCCGAAATTGGCCGTCTTAGCTATTCTTCTCTGGTCTGCTGTCACTTCGGAAGGATCGATCCCGAATATCTTCGCTGCTGTTATTGCATGCACGTCCTGTCCTTTTCTGAAAGCTTCTATCAGATGGGTGTCGCAGCTGAGGTGGGCCATTATTCTCAATTCTATCTGAGAATAGTCGGCTGACACGATCAGTCCGTCAGGGCGGCTTGGAACAAATGCCTTCCTTATCTCCTTTCCTCTTTCTGTGCGTATAGGTATGTTCTGAAGGTTCGGTTTGGATGAACTGAGTCTTCCTGTGGCGGTAAGGGCCTGGTTGAACGTTGTATGTATCTTTCCCGTCTTCGGCGAAATGTAATTAGGAAATGGCTCTATATAAGTGGACAGGAGTTTCTTGATACCTCTGTATTCAAGTATTTCGTCAATAATAGGACTTTTGTCCGACAGGGCTGCCAGTGTGTCTTCGTCAGTCGGATAGCTGTACCTAAGCCCGGTCTTGGGCTTTACCTTAGGGTCAAGGTTCAGCTTCTCGAAGATCAGGACTCCGATCTGTTTAGGTGACATTATGTTCAGATTCGGATCCTGTGCCATCTCACGCACCTTTTCCTGAATCCCGTTCATCTCACCGGCGAGTGATGCAGCATAGCGTCTAAGCTGTCCGGGGTCGATTCTTACTCCCTGTATTTCCATTTCAGAAAGGACCTTGATAAGTGGCTCTTCCATTTCCATGTAAAGCCTGTCAAGTGACATTCCCTTCAGTTCATCCCAGATCCGGTCACCTAGCATCAGTGTGGCTACAGCCTCATGAAATCTTGTTCCGGTTTCCTCTTTGTCTTCTTCCACTTCGTCAAACAGGGACAGTTCTGTTGCACTTGTCTCTTCAGCGAAATTGTCTTCAAGGTTGATGTTCAGGTAGGACCTTGCCAGGATATCAATCTTATGACTCTTTTCCGGATTTATAAGATAATGCATCAGCTCGATATCCATCAGTTTTCCGTTGAGTTCCATACCACCGCATCGGATGATATTCCTCTGGAACTTCAGGTTGTAACCGTATTTTACTATCTCCGGGGATCTGAGTATTTCGGCGAACTCCTCTATCTTTCCTTCACCGGCAAGGTATTCCACCCCGGCTTTCCGGTCATTGCCTTCCACAGCCAGAATCACTTTCCTGACGGGACTGAAGAAATCATCCGATTCACCCTCTGTTATCACGGAGCATTTCTTTTTCGTCAGGATAGCCTTCTTAAGGTCGTCTGTAGAGGTCTCGGCAAAAGATACTCTGTTTGTCTGGACAGGAACAGTGGTCTGGACATCTCCAAGATATTTCTTCAGGGAACCGAATTCATGACGCTCGAAAAGGTCTGCTGCTTCTGACGAATACTTCGAATTCAGCGTCATGTCAGAAAACTTTACGTCGATTTCTACATCCGTCCTTATTGTAACGAGCTCGTGGCTGAGCTGAATGTGTTCCCTGGCGTTTTCAAATGCTTCCCGCTGCTTGGGAGTAAGTTCGTCCAGATGTCTGTAGATTTCATCAACGGTTCCGAATCTTGACAGAAGTTTACCGGCTCCCACTTCTCCTACGCCTTTGACTCCCGGAACATTGTCAGAGGAGTCACCGCAGATGGTAAGTATCTCTATTACCTGTTCCGGCCTTTCTATGTTGTACTTTTCACAGACTTTTGCCTTGTCGAGTATTTCATTCTCACTCCCTGACTTTCCTGGCTTGAACTGAAGGATGTTCTCTGAAATGAGCTGACCGTAATCCTTGTCCGGTGTTACCATATATACGGTAAATCCTTCTTTTTCAGCTCTTTTGGCAATCGATCCAATGACATCGTCCGCTTCGAATCCCATTTTCATCAGCACCGGGAATCCCATTGCCTTGCAGAGTCGGGTCAGGGGTTCAAGGGCATCGATCACCAGCTGCGGCGTCTCGTCTCTTGTTGCCTTGTATTCCGGGTATATCTCATTTCGGAATGTTCCTCCGGGAGGGTCGAATGCAACTGCAAGGTGGGTGGGCTTTTCTCTTTCTATGAGTTCCAGAATATATTTTGTGAAGCCGAAAAGAATCGATGTGTCCTCACCCTTCGAGTTTATCATGGGATGACGCAGAAATGCATAATACATCTTGAAGATGAGTGCATGTCCGTCAATCAGAAACAGTCTGTTTTCCATTCTTTTGCAAAATTTCAAAAAATGAACCTCAAAGGTATGAAAAGTTTCGAAAAATTTAATTATATTTAGGCACTTAAGCTTGATTTTTGTATGAAAAGTCAGGTCATTTTGTGAAACTTGAAAAACTTTATGATTATGAAAAGAATTCTGACAGCAGTTCTGCTGCTATCTGTGGCCGTATTTGCAAAGGCAGATGACAGGCCGGTAACATTCGACAGGCTTCCTGTTTCAGCCCAGACATTTGTGAAGAAGTATTTCCCTACTGAAAAGGTGACATTTGCTACAATCGACGATGATCTCATCAGACCGGATTACGAGGTGGCTTTATCAGATGGAACAAAGATGGATTTTGACCATTCCGGTCAGCTGCTGAATATAGAATCACGTAAGAATCCACTCCCGGAAGGTATTGTACCTGTTCAGATCTGCAACTATGTAAAGGATAATTATCCTGAAACTTCCATTATTGAGTATGAGGTGAAGAGAAAGGCCTATGAGATCAAGCTCACAAACCGTCTTGAACTTAAGTTCAACTCGAATTTCCAATTGATTGAGATTGACGATTGACCACTTTTCACTATATTTGCGTCCTTATAACGATAATATTGTAGACTTATGGCGCAGAAACCATCGATTCCAAAGGG
>JAGAKH010000080.1 GCA_017625725.1 Bacteroidales bacterium
AAAAAACAATCTCTTCTTCATATCTGTTAAATTATATTACTTTCCCTTATATGTAAAGCCAAGCTTGTCAAGTCCCTTCTGCACATCCTCATTCTTCATGAAGCAGTCCCACAGAAGCCCGGTCCTGTAATTCTCTATCATAACCACGATAGGTCCCTGATCGATGGCGATGTATGATGGGGCGAACCATTTCTTTCCTAGAGTAAAAGAGTCTATGAATCCGTATTTCTTGAACAGATTATCTCCTAGTACATAATAGAAATACTCTAGCGCCATAAGGCTGGCTTCCGGCGTATATGGCATGGATGCAAGGGCGGCTGTAGGAGCGATGGTTCCCTTGTCATTTGTAGGAGAACTTGCCGTGTAGCCATCGTGATAGTCGCTGGCAGTAAGTCCCCAGCATCTTTCTGAATATCCGAAATATCCCTTAGGATTTGCCTTGCAATATGCCTGGTTGATTCTGGCATGAGCGACATTCTGCTCCCAATAGTCAGCATACTGATCCTTGAGATTGCGCGGATCAAGACCCATGAAAGAGTAATGGGCAAAGAACATCGGTCCTCCAAGATCCGCCCCCAGCGGGAGAGTAATGTCGTAAAATTTCTTTCCGTTCTTCATGTTGCCATTCCTTGCCCATCCGGTATCATATACAGATTTTGTGATGGAATGGGTCGGAGATGATGCAGCAAGAACGTATACAATCAGGGCTTCATTCCAGCCACTGATATTCATATCCATGTCCCAGCCATAATTTGGAGACCAATGCCAGAAAAGGGCATTTGAGGAATTTATGAACCAATCCCATTCGACAGCCTCCCAAATTTTCTGAATCTTCTGACGGATGGCTGATTCCGTCTGATTGGCAAGATTGAAATACTGCTGTACAGCCAGCAGTCCCTGAACAAGGAGAGCGGTCTCGACGAGGTCTGCTCCATTGTCCTTTGTACTGAATGCTATAGCCTTTCCTGTCTCTCCATTAAGCCAATGCGAATAAGCTCCATGGAATCTTTCAGCCTTCTCATCAAGGAATGTCGCTATCGTAAGCATCCTTTCTGCGCCTTCGCTTCTTGTAATAAAGCCGCGCTCTATGGCAACAGGTATTGTCATTATTCCGAATCCCGATCCGCCTGTTGTCACGGTATTTCCGGAATTCAGTCTTTCTCTTGCAAGTCCGGAAACCGGATGTGCATATTCCCAGAAATAGTCAAAAGTCTTATTCTGGACGAGGGTCAGAAGATCTTCTATCGGGATACGCTCGAACTTGTCCGATTCATCCATCTTCGTAAGGAACTTGAATGAGTAGGAATCAATCAGATTCAGACCACAGTTCTTACCCTTGAAGACAGAGAAAGTATAATATTCATAAGGCGGAAGCTTCTCCTTGATGCGCATTACCAAGGACTTTGGGTCGCTGCACTCGACAAGTTCAAAGGCTTCCGACATCTTTGTTATAGAAAATCTTGAAAGGTCTATCTTCTTCTTGTCAATATCAGTCGAGAACCTGATTGTAATCAAGACCTCATCAGGGTTCACATTTGCCACGGATGAGTTATTCTTGACAACTACTCCGTTGACTGCGAATTCCTTAACAAAAGCATTCGGAAGCTTTACCTCCGGCTGCGGATCCTTGCTGCATGACACAAACGAAACCGCAAATACGGTCAATATGAATATTATCTTCTTAAGCATTATATAAAGAATAGGTCATAGCTCACCTGTTACGGGAGCTATGACCGGTTAGATATTAAAGAGCATCTGCTTTTGTAACTTCCTTAGTGTAAAGGTCAGTAACTTCCTCTGGAGTAAGAGCCACCTTCCAAACTCTAAGCTCATCAACCATACCTGGGAATGATGATCTCCAAGCATCTGCATGAGTTCCGTCGAGGTTGTTCCACCATGCACCGATGTAGAGGTTCTTCATAGCAGGGTCAAGAACGAGCTGTCCAAGCTGCTCCTGGTTGCCGTTTGCATCTTCCGGACCTGCCCAACGGCCTGAATCAGCGATGAACTGACCATTTGAATAAAGAGTCATCTTTGAATCAGACTCGTTGTATGAATATACGAGGTGGAACCACTTATCTGTAGTGAAGCCTGCATTTGCGAGACCAATATCATGACCCTTCCACTCTGTTCTTGAGTTGTAGAGGTAAGCCTTTACATAGAGTGAGTCTGTGTTACAGCCCCAGCCCTCGTTCATGATAAGGAGGTTACCCATACCACCGTCACCACCGTTGAGAGAGATCATTGCAGGTGAGCCGTCGTTTGGAACAGGCATCTTCACCCAGCATGACATAGTGAAGCTTGTCATAGACTTGAATGGGTTCTTGTCTGTAAGAGCGAAATCAAGATAAGAGAAGTTCTTGCAGTCTGCTGCTGAGTTAGCATAGCACTTACCGCGTACTCCCTCTACGAAAGCAGCAGCACCAGCCTTCTTTGAGAAAGAGATACCCTCACCGAGTTCTACAGCCTTTGCCTCTGACTCGAGTGGGAAATAAGCAACAAGGTTCTCAGTCTGAACTGTTGCAGGATCATCTGCGTCGATCTTGTCGCCGCCCTTATCTCCTTCCTTCTCGCAAGAGATAAGCAATGCTGCAGCTGTCGCAGCTGCAAAAAGAATTGAAAGATACTTTTTCATGATTTTAATAAATTAATGTGTTTGTAAATATGTTATCAATAACCGTTGTTCTGTATAAGGTTGAGGTTAAGCTGCATCTGCTGAGCAGGTATAGGGAACACCTCATGCTTTCCCTTCACGAAGCCTTTAAGCTTATCTGTCTTTCCTGTTCTTACCAGATCGAAGAAGCGGTCCTCCTCCATAGCGAGTTCTGCACGTCTTTCATCGATGATGGCATCAACATCAAGACCTACCGAAGGAAGTCCTGCACGGCTTCTTACCCAATCGAAGGCAGCCTGAGCTGTCATACCTGCCTGAGCATATTCAGAAGCGCCACGAGCCACAGCCTCGGCATACATAAGAAGCACATCAGAGTATCTGAGGATACGTACGTTATGGTCGAAGCCATATCCGTTGTAGCTCCATTCGTTGTATGCAGATGGAGTATATACCTTTCCGTTATATACCAGCGGACAGTTCTCGCCTGTGTCGATATAGTCACCCTCCGGAGTTGTAGTTCCTGCTCTGAGAAGTGTAGTTGCCGGGCGGATCACCTCACCTCTGTCCTCATAGAACTTGATTAGATCTGCACTTGGGACGCAGAAACCCCAGCCCTGCATGTTGGAAGCATTCTTTCCTCCACGAGGTCCCTGATGGTATGCATACTCGAAATAAGGGACATTTGTACCAGTACTCATACCAAGGTCAGAGCACTGGATCTCGAAGAGAGACTCCTCGCTGTTTTCGCCATCGATGGAGAACACCTCTCTGAAGTCTGAAAGAAGTCTGTATCGACCTGATTCCATTACCTTACCTGCATGTTCAGCAACAGCCGCATACTCCGCCTGATAAAGATGAACCTTTGCTTTAAGAGCATGAGCGGTATATACAGTGATACGTCCTGCAAATGCTTTTGAATATGACTCAGGAAGTACAGCGATAGCCTCCTCCAGGTCCTTCTCGATGAAGGCATAGAGTTCAGCAGGGGTAGATGGCTTGACATCAGCGAGTTCCTCAGCAGTCATTGTCTTGTCGATCTTAGGAACCTTTGCAAAGAGGCGCACGAGGTTGAAGTATGCATATGCACGGATGAACTTCGCTTCTCCTTCACACTGAAGGACATACTCCTTGTTTTCTGCATTTGCCTGAGCCTCATAGAACTTTGACATCTGGAAAATTGCGTTGTTGGCAGCAGATACGATATCGAAATATCCTACCCAAAGGCTGTTCACCATCGAGTTTGTCAGTGTCACTGTGAAGTTATCCATTGCAAGAGACTCAGGTCCGTCCTCTGGAGTTGAGCCCTTGTCTGCATTATCCGATGTAATCTCGAATGCAGCGATATACGGCATGTCATGCGAGCCATAAGAACGCATTGAAGCATACGCCGCGCTCACAGGCTTGAATATATTTTCAGCCTTGGTATAATCCAGACCGGTAGAGCTGGAAGTACCCTCAGGCTTGATATTCAGGAAATCTGAGCAGGCAGAGAGTATAAGCGCAGATAAAACTATTATTGTAATTTTTTTCATTGTCTTCTCTTATTAGAAATTCAACTTCAGACCACAAGTATAGATAGCCTGCATAGGATACGTCGAAGTATCGATTCCGCTGGCAATCGGAGAACCTCCGACTTCAGGAGTGAAGCCGTTGTAAGTAAAGAGAGTATACGGACGCTGAGCTGCAAGATAAATCCTCAGGCTCTTCACGATATCCTTCTTTCCAAGATTCTTGAAAGTATAACCGACCTGAACGTTCTGGAGTCTGATATACCATGCATCTTCCACAAAGAAGTCGTTTGCCTGCTGAGTTGCAGAAGAGTTATATGCTGCTGCTGACGGATACTTCGAAGAGTGACGGTCAGGTCTCCAGCAGTTCTCATAGAAATCAAGGTCATAGTTGGCATCCGGGAATACATCACGATTCATTCTCTTGGCATTGAGCACCTTGTTGCCGAACTGGCCGTAGAATGAAAGCGAGAAGTCAAGTCCCTTCCAGTTGAATCCGAAATCAATACCGGTGGTAACAGTAGGGATGGCACTTCCGAGAGATACCTTATCGTCATCAGTAATCTTTCCATCACCATTCTGATCCTTATATCTGAAATATCCAGCTCCCTTAACAGGCTGAACCTGCTTGTCAAGAAGAGCTGTCTTCTCATCTTCATATACGCTGTCAATCTCGTATCCCCAGAATGTACCGATAGGATAACCGACCTGAGTCCTTGTAGTATAGTTTCCGCGGACAGATGCGCCAGGGATATATTCCCTACCTTCGAGAGCTACGACCTTGTTGTCAACAGTAGTAAGATTCAGACCGATATTATATGAGAAATCTTCTCCTACCTTATCCGCCCATCCGAGAGTGAGCTCGACACCCTGGTTACGGACCTTACCGTTATTGGCAAGAAGGTCAGTAGTACCACCACCGGTAGCGATAGGAACATAGAACACAACATTGCTGGTAGTTCTGTTATAATAATCGATATTACCGGTAAGACGGTTTGAAAGGAACGCAAAGTCAAAACCTGCATCAAACTCATTCACAACTTCCCATCTGAGGAAATTCTGATATACAGTCTGAGCACCGACACCGTCAACGACAGCATCACCGAACACTCCTGAGCTACCGATTCCGCTTATACCTACGATTGCAGATGAATTGGCAGGAACACTGTCATTACCGAGAAGACCCCAGCTGGCACGGAACTTAAGATATTCGAATGCATTCTGATCCTCCATGAAGCCTTCTTCCGTCATAACCCAACCGAGTCCGACAGAAGGGAAGAAACCCCATTTCTTATTATACTTCGAACTTCCGTCAGCACGCATAGTAACTGAAGCCAGATATTTGTCAGCGTAGTTGTATGTTCCTCTTGCAAAGAATGAAAGTCCATGATAACGATAAGGTCCAGGATTCTTGTCATCCACATTGAGATTCTTTGAAGATCCGTTACCGATATACATTTCCTCTTCGCTGTTTCCAGGGACATCAGTACCGGAACCTGTCATTCCTGAGAACTTCTCGATTCTGGTAGACTGACCGAGCATTACTGAGAAAGAATGAGCATCCTTTCTGTCTGTATAAGTCAAAGTATTGTCAATGATGTACTTGTCACGGATGCCGTAAGTCTTGCTGAGGCCAGAATTCTTAAGGCCCTGCGAACCTCCTACAAAATGCTCAAGCTGATAGTTTCTTGACTGGTAAGCCTGATAGTCCATGTTGTATGAAGTCTTGAACTTGAGCTTGTCCTCGAGGAATTTCAGCTCAGCATAAGCAGAGAACACCATATTAAGGCCCTGCGACTTGCTGTTATTGTACTGAGCACGTGCATATGGGTTACCATATGAGTTACCGAAGCCATAAAGCTGAGGTGAATCGTACTTCACCGGATACGCTGCTTCGTTCTGATCGTTGAAGATTCCATATACAGGAGGATTGACGAATGCCTGGAAATATGCTCCGGTATCAGGACTCTGAGTGTTGTAACGAGACACGAGAGCATTGACACCCATATCAAGCCAGTCTGTAACCTTCTGGTCGAGACGCGCGCGGAAGTTGAAACGATTATAATCATTATCCGCCTTCATGATACCCTCCTGATTGAAGTAGCTGAGACCGAGAGAGTAGTTGGTCTTCTGAGTCGCACCAGAGATATTCAGAGCGTGATTGTGGGTTATCGCATTTCTAAGGAGAGCCTTATACCAGTCTGTAGAAGTGGAATAAGCCTTCGGATCCTTCGGGATATAACCGGTTGTCTTGGCATTTGCCTCATTGAGAAGTTCCACATACTGGTCCTTGTCTGCAAGTTTCATCACATTGACCGGTACCTGAAGACCCACATAACCGTCATAGCTGATATCTGTATGATCAACGATTCCCTTCTTTGTAGTAATGATGATGACACCATTTGCAGCACGTACACCATAGATTGCAGAAGCCGATGCATCCTTGAGGACTGTCATATCCTGAATATCGGATGTAGATACGAAATCCAGGTTCTCAACGAATACTCCGTCAACGATGTAAAGAGGATTTGCATAGTCACCGATAGATCCCATACCACGGACCTTCACAGAAGGACCGGCACCAGGAACTCCGGAATTCACCACCTGCACACCGGCAACCTTACCCTGAAGAGCTGCCATAGGGCTTGAAGTGATCTGTTTGGCAAGTTCATCACCCTTTACATTTACGATCGGAGCGGTGAGGTCTTTTGACTTCTGGGTACCGTAACCTACGACCACAACCTCCTCCATCATCAGCGCATCCGGCTGCATGGTCACGTTCATCTGGGTCTGTGCAGGAAGCACCTGAG
>JAGAKH010000081.1 GCA_017625725.1 Bacteroidales bacterium
GAAAAGCAGAGCGGCAAATACACTCAAAAGGGAAATACATTTCATATTACACATAATTTAGTTGTTTCTAATAAGTTAACACACACTTATATATTATTTCTTTTTCTTTCTTCCGAAACGACGTTTCTTCTTTTCGTTGCCATAACCATAGCCGTAACCATAGCCATAACCGTAGCCGTATCCATAACCGCCGCTTCTGTGTTCTGAGCCGTTAAGGACGATAGCCATATTGGCCAGCTTCTTTTCCTGGTAAAGGTCCTCAAGCTCAGGAAGCTGACGACGGTCCATCTTGCCGGCGCGTACAACAAAGATAGTAAGGTCTGCAATACGGTTGGTCACAGTTGCATCGGCGATGATACCTACAGGCACGTTATCGACGATTATATACTCATATCTCTCGCGAAGCTCAGCGATAAGCTGGTCGAGCCTTGCATCCATCAGGAGCTCTGCAGGGTTAGGAGCCTTTGATCCGGCAGGAACGAAATCGAGGTACTCATATTTACCTGTAGGCTGAACAATCTCGTCGACGGTAACCTCAGGGTCATAGAGGAAATTAGTAACTCCCGTCATATGACGGCCTCCGAAATAGCCAGTCATGGTACCCTTGCGGATATCGAGGTCGACCACAACAGTCTTCTTTCTCGCCATAGCGAGACTTACAGCCAGATTGGACGACACGAAAGTCTTACCGGCACCTTCATTGAACGATACGAAAGTGATTACCTGCATCAACTGATCCTTCTTCTTCATGAAGGCCATGTTGGTCCTGAGGATACGGAAGGCCTCGGACTGGGCATGTCCTCCGTCATCAACGACTATCGGATTCCCATCCTTCTTGACATTTTCCTTGCTCAATGGTATCTCACCCAAGAATGGAACAGTAACATTTTCCTTAACATCCTTACGACTATGGACTCGAGTATCAAGGAAAAGCTTGGCAAGGAACCATACTCCAGGAATCGCAATTCCGAGCAGGAATCCAAGCAGAAGCCATTTGGTCCTGTTCGGCGCTATCGGGCTGCTGCTGCCGGATACCTCATTGATAATCTGGGCATTGTTGTCCACCATTGCCTGAGTCAGGGCGTTCTCCTCCGACTTGTTCAGGAGGAAGATATAGAGCGACTCCTTGATATCCTTCTGTCTCTGTATAGCTATCAGTTCGCGCTCCTTGGCAGGAATCGTAAACATCCTGTCGGTAGCCTTTTTTTCCTGTTCAAGAGCCTCATTGTATCTCTTCTGAAGGCTTGATATCATATTCTCGACAGAACGGACAATCGACTGCTTCATCATTCGGAGCGAAACCGTAAGGTCCTGGACTATAGGGTTCTGCTCGCTGCCCTCGTCTATAAGACGGTCGCGACGAAGCTTGAGAGCATTATACTGTCCGATCTGTGTCTCCACGCTCTGGTAGTCAAATCCACTGTTGGCAGGTATAAGCTCAGTATCGTTGGCAGGGTTCTCCAGATATTCCTTCATCGATTCAGCCATCGAGATCTGAGCCTCGAGCTGGATAAGTTCGTCGTTGTATTTTCTCGAAGCACTCTCGGAAGCAGAAGCTTCTGTATCAAGAGTCAGGAGTTTATTTCTCTTCTTGAAAGACTCTATATCAGTCTCAATCCCCCAAAGTTCATTTTCTATAATCAGGAGTCTTTCGTTGATGAATTCTGCTGTGTTTACTGCAATCTGGTTCTTTTCGACTATTACTTCCTCATTGTATGTCTCAATCAAAGAATTCAGCACTGCCGCAGCTCTAACCGGGGACGCATCCTGAAGAGCAAGCTGAAGAATTGCAGCTTCTTCCTCAATCTGCTTGATACCTAAATTCGACACGAAGTATGAAGCCATCGCACTCACAGACTTCTTCTCTATCAAAAGAGACTGGCCAAACCAAGACTTGTTCATATACTTGGTCGGAGCAAGCAATATCTTTGTACCCGCAAGAGCCAGAGAGTCACCCAATGCAACATCAAAAATCTGATCACCACCGTTTACTCCGCTTACCATTACATTCTTATCGTCGATAAAGGTAAGATAGAATGATAGTCTTTTTTCTTCAAAGCCTTCATGGAAAACAACTTTGACAGGAGCCTGGTCGTAAAGTTCAAGATAACGAAGACGATTTGGCTGTTTGTAGCAGATGTCGGTACCGGTACGCTTGACAACCTCTTTCATAAGCTTATGAGACCTGAAACGGTAGATTTCGTTGGTCACATTAACCTTGTTGATAAGGTTATCATATCTATTCAAACCTGCCGATACATTCTTATTCTGAGGGTCCTTGATTGAAATCGTAGCAGAACAGAAATAAGTAAAACTTGTCGAAGAGTATATAGCGTAAGCCGCTAATACTCCCAAAGTAGCAAAGAAAAGGAACCATTTCCATTTGCTAAGCAAATAGAAAAACAGATCCAATAAATTTATATTCTCGTTCTGTTTAGTTCCATTCATAATTATCCTCCTATGATATTCGTCAAAGACAAAGCCCACACAACAGAACTTGCAAGACTAACTAAAGACACAACGAAAGAACTAATCTGCCACCATCGATCTTCCGCGCTTTTATCCTTATATCTAGGCTCAACATATACAATATCATTCTGCTGGAGATAATAAGTCGGAGACATGAAGATATCGGCAGTACGGATATCATTGTAGAATATCTCATACTTTCCGTCGACCATCCTTATGACAGCGACTTTATCCATCCTCGCATTCTTCGTAAGGTCTCCAGCCTTGGCTATAGCCTCGATGATCGTGATCTTATCTCCGTCGACTGTATATGTACCTTTGCCGTTTACCGCTCCCAGCACCGTATACTTGAAGTTCAGGAACTCTATCGTAACTTCAGGATCCTTGATATAGTTACCTGCCTCGATCATTCCTTCGATAAGGGCAGCAACCTCCTTGAGGGTCTTGCCAGCCACATTGATCTTGCCGAGGATAGGGAAAACAATATTGCCTTCGTCGTCAACCCTGTAGCCTTTCTCGACTGACACTCCGGCCGCGCTCACATTACCTTCTGCAGAGACCTGATAGGTTCCGGTCTGGGCGTTGAAAGGGATGGCGAGCTCGATGTTCTTGCAGCTGACCTTGATATCGAGGCGGTCGCCCTGATGCACCACTGTACCGGACTCGAGATTGATCGGATACTGGCTGCCAGGGACCATATCGTTGAGGTACACGAATTTCTGGCGCGATGCGCATGATGCCAAAGAAAGCACCGCCGCCGCGACCAGAAGAATCCTGACTATGCTATAGAATCTTTTCATTTTAACACACTCATTTTACATAACTCTGCCGCGTCCTTGTCCGGCAGACATTCCAACTCTCCGACGCAGGCCAAGCCTGCAAGCTCTATCAAAGTCCCGCAAAGGGATTCGTGCAATATCCTGTCCTGCCTCAGTACGGAAC
>JAGAKH010000082.1 GCA_017625725.1 Bacteroidales bacterium
AGGAGAAATCTCTGACAAATGGCATAGTGTTCTTCCAGTGGATATCCATCAAGGTAGTGACAAATATCACCCATAAGAATCGCTCCTTGTTCCTAAGAATTATAAAACCTTCTGCAGAACTGCCTTGTAGACTGCATCATCGTCATAGATGAGGTAGATATCAGATGGAATAAAGGTTCTGGAAGATAAGGCTACCTCGAGAGATTCCACAAACGCATCAAAATTATCCCAGGCACTGGTAAGGGCAATATCCTCATCGTCTCCAGGATGTAACATCACATCAACTTCATCAAAACCAAGCTCCCAGTCTCGACTGTAAGTGCCGTAGAATTCAAAGTTCTTACATTGGCTCATCAGAAGTTGAAGGGCTTGTTCCCGGATAAAAGCTTTGTCATACGTATGTTCAACAATGAAGAAGCAATGAAAATTTCGAGTAGGTGTGAGCGTAGTTTTGCCGGTGATAAGATCCATGCTATAAAAATTGTTGCTCAACTTAATGCACCGAGGCACGCAAATCACATCCTTTTGATAAGGGGAAAGAACTAATCCTTATACGGATTATCAGAATATCCGCGTCGTTTCAAATAACAAACAAAAGCAGAAAGAATAGTTTTGATGGGTAAGCGAAACCATGTGGAGGAACCAAAAACAGAAACGACTTTCGGTGATACAGCGTAGTAGGCTTTGATAAATAGCCTACCCCAATAGGAACGTTTCAGATAGTTGTCGCGAAACCGTCTAAGAGTCCAAACTTCAGGACAATCGTAGGATCCGTATACGCATGTGGCTACATAGCAACCACCAGAATTTTGCGGTCGTCTGTGATAACTGCGGGAAGATCCTGCTTCATAGCCATCCTCGTAGCCTTCTTCATATGCTTCGTCTTCGTCCATCATTTCCATGATTAGCATGTCATCCCAAAAGTCGTCTTCATCGTGATCGAACATAATTAATCCTCCGAATGGTCAGCAACGAATGCTGCTTGCTTGAAAAGTCGTTCTTTAATGAGCGTGATGAAAGCATCAGGAGCTACAACCTCCAGCACAGGAC
This sequence comes from Bacteroidales bacterium, assembly GCA_017625725.1. Lineage (GTDB taxonomy): Bacteria > Bacteroidota > Bacteroidia > Bacteroidales > UBA932 > Cryptobacteroides. The sequence goes on from JAGAKH010000082.1 coordinate 1,051, forward strand.
CGAAAGAAAGAACACGAATGAGAAGTTCGGTCTCATCGTCCTTATCATACCGGAGCTTAATCTGATAGAGCCGATGATCAAGCTTCAAAGTCTCCTTCTCGAAATGAGAGAAGTGGAGAAGGACACGCTCAAGGGCATTTCTCTCGTCATGAAGCAACATGGTAAGTTCACACATGCGCTCCTGCGGGATCTGCATACTGTCTGCGTCATATTCCTCCAGAAGCTCACAGGACCGGACACGGGCGAGATTGATGGTGTGCATATTGCGCTTTCCACGGGACTGGAGCCGGAACTTATCGTCTTTTGAAGAGTACTCCAACCGGTAGGGCATACAGACCAGAGAATGACGAATGCCGGTGTGCCCACGGAACCTGATGCGCAGCATTCTCTTCTCACGGATCGACTGAAGCACTGTGCGGAAACAGGCAATGTAGTTTTCATCCTCATAGGGATCGCCATCAGAATACTGGTCGAAGAGCACGAACGTGCCGGGCTTATACAGTGGTTCGACATCCTCAAGACCGGTGGTATCAGGATTGAACAAAGCAATACGCGGATCCTGGAGCAATGCCTTCAGCCAGCGCTTCTGCAGCTCAGTCAGGGGCATGGTGGGGGAGTGCTGGATCACAGTATTATGATCTCTGTCCAAAAGGGGCCATGCCTCTTTTTTAAGTGCAGCAGGAATGGAGAGGGAACTTTCTGCAAAGGCCTTGTCCTGGATCAGCTCTGTCATACGCTTGTCCGTCAGACAACCGGCAGACGCCTCAGAGAGAATGGCGGCAACAACGTTAAAGTAGCTGCCATAGATTTCACTGAACAGCATCGTTGTCACCTCCGTACATAGCATTCATCCGTTCGAGATCTTCATAGAATGTCTTCACCACGAACTGGCTGCTACACTGTAGATCCACGATCCGGCCAATAAAGGTCCGGAGCCACGGCAGCATTTCGGATGCATCATAAACATCAGCAACGAATTTACAGGTATGCTCGTCAATGATCTCAATGTGGCCATGCCGCTTCTCACGCTCCAGACGCTGCAGGATGAATTCTTCGCCAGGACCATGATGAATGGTCATTTCGATATGGTCCAGGTTATGATCCGGGCCGGTAGATACACCCCAGAGGTGTTGATCGAACTTTTCGTGGTACCCTACGTACTTGGCGTATTGCTTCTCGGTGTTGCCAATAGCGACTTTCTTAATGGCGTCTAATCGGAAGAAAGTCATGTGCTTACCTCGATAGTGATAGCCCAGTAAGTACTGGCGTCCGGATTG
>JAGAKH010000083.1 GCA_017625725.1 Bacteroidales bacterium
ATATGCAAAAGAAGGAATTTACGCAGATGTCATCGTAGTGGACCCGCCCCGCAAAGGCTGTGATGAAGCCTGCTTGGAAACCATGCTAAAGATGCAACCGAAGAGGATTGTATATGTAAGCTGTGACAGTGCTACTATGGCGAGAGACGTGAAAATGTTGTGTGAGGGTGGTTATGAGCTGAAGAGAGTGAGACCCGTGGACCAGTTCGGGCATACGGTGCATACAGAGACTGTGTGCCTCTTGAGCAACCGAAAACCAGATGCGAGAGTAAAGATCGATGTGGATCTGGAAGATTACTACCGTATCAAGGACGAACAGAAAAAGAATAAAGCCTCAGAATAAAATAAAACACCGAACTTAAAGCGAAGAGCTGCTGATGCAAAAAAGCATTAGCGGCTCTTTTCGCATCAAGGGAGGTGGTGCCTATGATCTGACTCACGTGATGACGGAAGGCGATGACAATCAATGACAATCACGAAATGGAGGAAATCATAATGGCAAAGAAAAGAAGCATTAAGGTATATGGCCAGTCAGGCTATAAGTATCAGGAAACGCCCACAATCATGCTGAAGGGTATGTGGCTGAAGGAACTGGGATTTGAGATCGGGGATTATATCTCCGTCACCTGCGAGGACGGCAGACTGGTGATTACACCGGACGCCGAGAGGGCGGCTGTAAAGGCCGCAGAGGCTGAGTTCATGGAGCGAGAGATGAAAGCTTTACAGAAGCGTTACGAGGCCGAGAAAGTCAAAATTCGGGCTCAGATGGTGGCAGAGCCGGGAGCGAGGTGGTAAGCATGTTTACCACGGAAGAATTACAGGCAATCGACCGGAAGTATTTCACAGTGATTGTTGCGGATGCCTATGACGTGACTTTAATCAGCAATAATACGCGGCACGTCTGGTACATCCACAATGTAGAGTTGAAAGACCGGAACCTATGTCTGGTTTATCATAAACATCGTATCAATCAACCCTATCACAGCCACGCTAGGTGCGGGACACTTCGGAGGGCAATCAGGGATATCAAGTCCCATGATCAGTTTCAGTTAAACGGCAGGAAGCCGGTCTATAAGCATTAAAACGAGAGCGGTAACACCCGGATGATGGATGTTACCGCTCTTTCTCTGTCTTGGCTTATGCTGTTGTCTTACTTGCGGTTCTTCTTACAGTGACGGAGCTTCAGATACTCGCAGACGGCATCATGCGCATTATTGATCTCCTGGCGGCCACGGCTGGGCTTGAGGTTGATCTGGACGCAGATATCGTCGATCGGTACTCCCTGCAGGCTGAGACGGATAATCTTGGCATAGCGGGGATTTTCCTTATCAAAGTGAGCGAGAAGCTGAACCTTCAGTTCTTCCACGGTAGGTCCGGGGCAAAGCTTATCCAGAACCTGATCTTCGAGAGGCGGCTGGGTCTTATCCTCAATATCGAAGGTTTCTCCATCGTACTCATAATCGATTGAGAGGATCTCAATGCGGTTAGGGTTGTAACGTTCGAGAAGTCCCTTGTTGGGACACCCCTTGCAACGTCTGGTGTAAGGACAGGTTTTGACGCTTCCGTCAGGGTTCTTACCGATGATGCAGCGGCCTTCGCGCTTCATGAGCATATCTGCGTTGATCTCTGCCCAATAGTCCTTCATGTAGCCTTCAAAGCATTCTTCCTTAATCGGCATGAATCCGATCACATAGGGAATTTCGCCGAGGTGCATGGTGGTGAAGTTGGCGTCAACGTAGTCGTCTTCCTTCAGGTCGTAGAGATCCTTGCGGAAGGGAACGAGCACCATTCCCACTGGAACCGGCTGACCATCGAATGATCTGCGGTTGCTGTACTTGTGTGTGTTACTGTAATCTGCTACTCTTGCCATCTTTTTCCTCCTTTGATTGGCGTGGAGGAGATGTGACGGCCTGCCGTTCACAGGGCTCCTCCGATTGACTTGGATTCCGGAGCAACCCCATGAGGATTTTTCAAAAGCAGCAGATAAAAATTGAATTTCGGGTTGATCTGTGCTATACTTGTTTAGTCGGGTTTGTTAGGGTTTGTTGGAACGCCTTTTCCCGGCTATTTGCATTGAAAAAATCCCTGTGATTGCTCACAAGGACATCAGATAGTTAGCAAAGTTGTCGTGCTATAGTTGGCAGACTTAGTTAAGTTGGAATTTTGAAAAAAGGTGAAAATCTATGACAAATACGGGGATTCCGCGATTGTGCGGCGGTACCGTCTTCACTCTGATACTGGAGGCACGGCAGCAGAGGTACGGGGTCAGAGAGCATTTTGCCGGAGACTCAGACGGGCTTTCAGAAATGGATACGCTGATAGGCTTGGCACAGGTGATGGTTCCTGATCTGAAGAGACCTGCGAAGACGAGAGAAGACACGGTCCAGGGAAATACGACAGAGTTTAAGATATGCAAGACCGCAGGCGGCAAAGGATACTATCCTTTCAGCAACAGGCAGTCTAAGAAGGCGTTTGATGATAGGGTGAAGGGAAATTACGCAGAGGCACTGAAGGCGATGTGTGATTTCGTGAAGAACTTCATCTGGGTTAAGGGTAGCGACAAGCAGGATGTGAATCTTGTGAAAGCGTTGCTTGATCTTATTGAGAGGGATGATTCCATCAATAATAGCCAGGTGTTCTATATCATGCCGGAGGGAAAGCCTGTTACTAAGCAGAGAATCGATCAGATTGACGGAGAAGATGTCTGTCTGGAATCATTCCTTCTTGGTGTCTGGCATTACGCGATAATGCGGCGCGAGGGAAATACGATAGGAAAAGCCACGATGAATGAGTGGTGTCCTTCAAAGGGCGGTGCTCCGAGAGAATATGAAGGTCATATGGGCGAAAACCTGTCAAGGAATATCAGACTGACCTATTTGGGGGATGTGGAGGTTCCTGATCAGGATGAAGAGATTGAGCACATTGAAGCAGAGGTTGTGGAAGGAACAAAGGATCCGGATCCGGAACCACAGCCACAGACGGTAAATCAAAGTGTCAACAATCCTGTGGTTATCAATATCACGATGAATCAGTCCGGGAACGGACGGCAATATGGATATATCGCAGATTATCATGAGAAGGGAGAGGATTAAGCCTATGGATAAAGATGAACTACAGCCGGCTCCTTCCATGCTCCCGTCGCAGGATCATCCGCAGCAGATTTCTGTTCATTTGGAGCAGTCCGGCGGCGAGGGCAAGCAATTTGGTTATGTGCAGAAATATGAGAGTACGAAGAAAACAACGCTGTTGATGATTCCGAGCAACGATTCGGATGATGACGATGACACACCGGATGAACAGATTGAGGTGGACTTCAGCTGCTACAACCTTTTTGTGATAGCAGATGAACAGTTTAGGGGAAAGTATTTCGTTGTGCCGAAGGATAAGGCAATTATGGAGAGTACCCCTTCCGACCTGATGGAACTGGCGAATCTGACACCGGAGAAGATCGCGGTTGTTAAATCGTTTCCGGCGATATTTGCCAATCAGAATCATTCCTTTGCAAAGACGGATGATTCGCACAAAGCCTTCTTCGGAATAATCAGGGATGTGCAGATCAAGGAAGAGGGCATCTGGATATATTTTTATAAAATGAGAAAGGTCACGCAGCAGGTGTTTAATGAGCACGCGGCGGAATTTGGGATTGAAGGTACAGAGTTTAAGAACGAGCTGGATTGTACGCACTGGTCAATTAAGAGAGTCAATGTATTGGAAACATTGGAAAAAGCGGGTCACAAAATAACATTGATATAAATACAACTCACCGTATAAAGAGTTGCGGAGGTAAGACATGAGCCAGGAATACGAAGAAATGCAAGTTGAAAAATGGGTTAATTTAGAGGATGTTGCAAAGCATCTGAGTATTAGCCAAGATACGGTTCGTACATGGATAAAAGAAGGAAAACTTCCATACTACAGAGCCGGAAAAAGATATAAATTCAAAATTTCCGAAATCGATGAGTGGGTTCGGGAAGGCAAGATACAAGAGTAAACCTTAGACAAGGAGGATGATAATATGGGCAGAAAAATCCCTTCGCTGATCACCGGCATGAAAGTCGATAGAGCGACTTTTCATAATGCACCGATTGAGAAGCTTTCTTTCATCAATTTCTTTTATGGTAACAATGGAGCAGGTAAGTCATCAATCGCTTATGCTATCGACGAGGATGAAGGTCTGACATGGGCGGACGGAAGATCCCGCGATGATTATGATGTTCTGGTTTATAATCGTGACTTTGTGGAAGAGAACTTTTCTTCTTATGGAGATCTGAAGGGCGTCTTCATCGTCAATAAGGTCAACAAGGAAGTACAGGCTCAGATTGATGCCAAGAACGAAGAGAAAAAGAAACTGGATGGTGAGTTCACCGCAACACAGGATGAGTGGCATAAGAAATCAGATGCTCAAAATACGCTTCTGACTTCATTCCAGAATGAGTGCTGGGATAAGACTGTGCAGCTGAGAGCTGATTTTGCGGATGCTCTTGAAGGAAAGAAAACGAAGAAGGGTTTTGCGGATGCAATACTTGGAGAGGTGAATCCTACAGAACATGATGCTGAAGAGTTGAAGCGGCTGTGCAAGGTTGCGTTTGATGCGACTTCCAGAACATATCCCGAGTTTCAGAGGGTAGGAACAAAGTCCACTTACGGAACGCTTCCGGGGAAAGACCTTCTGGATAAGATAATCGTCAGCAGCGCAGAGACGGATTTTGCAAAGTTCGTTAGGAAGATCAAGGCTTCTGACTGGGTGCTTGATGGTCATAAGCACTATATACCGAATGAAGAAAACAAGTGTCCGTTCTGCCAGCAGAAAATGCCTGATACTTTTGAAGAGGATATAAAGAAATGCTTTGATGAACAGTATCAGCAGGATGTTTCCGATGTGCTGGAGTTCCAAAGCACTTATGACAGCGAGATGGCGGCAATCACACGCAAGCTGCGTGGCAATCTGGATGATGTCATGCCTTCGCTGGATATGATGGATGAATATAAGAGCAAGCTGGAGCTACTTGAAAGCAAGGTTTCCATTAACAGCGGAAGGCTTGCGGAGAAGGCAAAGGAACCGTCAAAGGTTATTGCTCTTGAAGATACCGATTCCCTGCTCCTGGAAATCGGCGAGCTTATAGATGATATCAACAAGAAGATCAAGGCAAACAATGATGTTGTCAATGCGAAGCGTACCAGTAAGGCAAGATGCAAGAAGGAAGTCGTGGAGCTTCTGGCATTTTTGCTGAAGGACACGGTTAAGAGTTATCAGGATGAAAAGAAGACGCAGGCAGCGGCGATAAAGGCTCTTGAAGATAAGGGGCGTCAGCTTAAGAAGGATATTGGCACACTTACCACGGATATTTCCAAGCTGAATCTGCAGGTTGTAAATACCGAGGCTGCAATTACCGGAATCAATAAGATCCTGAAGGATTCCGGCTTCCAGGGTTTCAGCCTTCGTGCTAAGCCCGGTGTTAAGAATATCTATGAAGTAATCAGAGAGAATGGAGAGGTTGCGGAAAACCTGAGTGAAGGTGAGCGCAATTTCATCGCATTCCTGTATTTCTATCATCTTGTACGCGGCAGCCATAGCAGCGATGAACTGAAGGATAAGATTGTTGTGATCGACGATCCCGTTTCCAGTATGGACAGTACGGCGCTGTTCCTTGTCAGCTCTATCGTAAGAGAGATGGTCAATGTATGCCGTAACAATACAGAGTACAAGAATCCGAAGGTTCCGGGTGATTATATCAAGCAGATATTTATTCTCACCCACAATGTTTATTTCCATAGGGAAATCACATATCAGCAGGTCGGATATTATGACTGTACTTCCTTCTATATCATCAGGAAGAGCGGAAATGTATCAACAGTCCATCTCTGTGAACGCGAGAAGAAGGAAGCGCGTACAGAGTTGGAGAACTATAATCCGGTTCAAAATTCCTATGCGGCGCTTTGGGATGAGCTCAGGGATGCGGATTCCGTCATTCCTGCTTTGAATGTCATGCGCAGGATTCTTGAATACTATTTCCTTCAGCTCTGCGGATATGAGGGAAGCAACCTTCGTGAAGAACTTCTGGAAAAGGAAGAGAACAAGAAGAAGTTTATCGTAGAGGTACCGGGCAGTGAGCCGGATATGACGAAGTATCAGCTGGCTTCCACGATGCTTGCGTATATCAATAATCCGAACGGGATCAGCGACGGTCTGAATTTCGTGGAGGATTTCGATGATGTGAATGTGTATAAGGATGTATTTAAGCTCATCTTCTATACGATGGGTCAGGATCAGCATTATGAGATGATGACCGGAAGCTTGCGGAAAAAGGATTAAAGTCCGTTTTATTGGACAGGCAATCATTTAGAATATGGGTAGTATCCGGAAAGACTGCCCGACAAAGAATGGAGAGATAAGACAATGGCTGAAAAAACAGTAATCGACGCGATGTGGGATGATTCCCCGATTGATGTATCTACAGAGGTGAACTTCATCTGGTCTATCGCCAACAAGCTGCGTGGACCTTATCAGAGCGATAAGTATAAGGATGTCATAATCCCTATGACGATTATCCGCCGTTTTGAGTGTGCTTTGGAGCCGACAAAGAAGAAGGTTGTCGATCAGTACAAAGCGAATCCGAATTTCCCGGCAAAAGCTATGTACCGTATTTCCGGGTTCCAGTTTTATAACACCAGTGAGTATGATCTGGCGGAGCTTGTAAATGATTCCGATCATCTTGCAGCCAACTTCAAGAGCTATATCCAGGGATTCTCTCCGAACGTGCAGGAAATCATCCTGTCTGCGGAGAAGGGTTTGGATTTCAACAAGCAGATCGACAAGATGGATAAGAACAACCGTCTGCTTTCCGTGGTAAAGGCATTCTCCGAACTGGATCTGAATCCGAGAACCATTGATAACGTGAAGATGGGATATATCTTCGAGGAACTGATCAGAAAATTCTCTGAAAATGCTGAAGCCGGTGATCACTATACCGGACGCGACATTATCAAACTGATGGTCAATATCCTTCTTGCTGAAGGCTGTGATGATATCTTCGATGATGGCAAAGTCATCACTATTCTGGATCAGGCCTGCGGTACAGGCGGTATGCTCTCTACAGGATACAATTTCATCAAGCGATATAATCCCTCTGCGGATGTGCGTCTTTTCGGCCAGGAGATCAATCCGGAGTCTTATGCTATGTGCCTTGCTGAGATGCTGATCAAGGGACAGAACGCAGAGAATATCTGCTATCAGGATACGATGAAGGCTGACCGCTTCAAGGGAACGAAGATGAGATTCGTACTTGAAAATCCGCCCTTCGGTACGGCGTGGGGCGGTAAAGATGCCGCAGAAGGTGTCGAGGATGCTGTCAATACTGAATACTTGAAGGGATTTGATGGACGCTGGGGTGCCGGTCTTCCGAGTTCTGGCGATATGCAGATGCTGTTTCTTCAGTCTGCGATTGATAAGATGGATGATAACTTTGGTAGAGCAGCGATTATCGAGAATGGTTCACCGCTTTTTGCAGGGGGGACGGCTTCTGGTGAAAGCCAGATTAGAAGATGGATGTTGGAACAGGATCTTAGGTCAGTTTACAAGGAACTACACGCAGACCGTGAAACGGGCTGCTGACAACAAACGGCGCTATGCTCCCGGCTGGGTGCATAGCACCTGTTTGTTGCGGGGGTTTCCAAAGGG
>JAGAKH010000084.1 GCA_017625725.1 Bacteroidales bacterium
AATATACTCAGTTATGTCAAACGCAATGAGTCTTACGAGACCATCGGAGGACTCTTTGCTGAAATTACAAAGAACTCTGTTGAACTTTCAGTAGCAGAACGTATCTGGCTGCTGATCGTAGAAGTTATCAATGTCATTGCAGAGGCACTCAACTGTGACACCATGGCTCTGACTGAACAAGTAATATCAAACGATAAACAAATCAAAGCAGTGAAGGTAGCCTTTGACAAGCTGGCGGTCGCCGCCTGACGGGCTAAAATTCACTTGCGAAACTTAAGCCTTTATAATTAACTAAAAATAAAACAATTATAAACTTTTAACAATCCCTTAACGGGACACTAGTGTCTTTATTACACTTTAAACCAGTGGCAAAGATAAGTAAAAAAATAAGATAACTTACTATCTTACAAAAAGTTAACAAATATTTAACTTCTTACTATCATTAAGACGAAACGAGGATTATATTTAAAATCGTAAGCACACAGACACTTTGTTAGCAATTCTCTAAGCTTTAAAAGAATTATCATTATAGTTAATCAATTAACGCATTATGAATCATCGTATTATAAACTTACAAAAAATCACATATAGCCATAATCTCACGAAGTCGAAAACCATATTGAAAAAAAGTCTTATATTTGTATGATATACAAAACATCATAACATGAAAGGCTGCTACTTATTTCTTGCTGACGGTTTCGAGGTATCCGAAGCTCTGACAACCGTTAACATGCTTCGCAGAGGAGGCGTAAACGTCAAGACCGTATCAATCTACGACGACAGGATTGTAACCAGTTCAAACAGGATTCCTGTCATTGCAGACATGGCTTTCGGAGAATTCAAGGCATCCACATCCTTCGGTCCATGCCTTCCTTCGGACGTAATGATTTTCCCGGGAGGAATGCCTGGTTCGGCAAATCTCGCCGCATTCGGCAAACTCATGGACATCATGAGAAACCATGCTGAAGAAGGCGGTTCATTGGCAGCTATCTGTGCTGCACCAAGCGTAGTGCTGAGCCTGCTTCCTGACATCAAGGGAAAAAAGATGACATGCTACGACGGTTTTGAAGAAGCACTTGCAGCCAAAGGTGCAGAATACGTCAAGGAGGGAGTCGTCACAGACGGAAACATCATCACTGGAAGAGGTCCCGGCTGGGCAGTTGAATTCGGACTGGCGATTCTCGCACATATAAAGGGTGCTGAGACTGCAGAAAAGGTCAAGGCAGGCCTGATGTTATAGACTTTTACCGTACTAAAACCAAAGACATGATGGAATTCAAGAATAAGACCGCCCTTATTACGGGTGGCGGTAGCGGCATCGGAGAAGCGATGGCCTATCAATATGCAAAGAAAGGTGCAAATGTCATTCTTACAGGAAGAAGGATAGATACTCTTGAAAGGGTCGCAGCTAATTGTCAGAAATTCGGAATCAAGACATGGTGCCGGACAGTTGACATGGAAAAGCCGGAAACCATTGACGCTCTTGCTGAATGGATCATTGGAGAAGGTCATCAGATAGACTTCCTTCTTCTTAATGCAGGAATTTCACAGAGGGCACTGACATTGGAAACCGACCTGAGCGTCGACCGCAGACTTATGGAAGTCAATTATTTCGGTGGGATTCACCTTGTAAAGGCACTCAAGGGAATGTTCCTTGAAAGAGGTGTACACATAGCAGTCGTTTCCTCCGTATCAGGAGTATTCGGATTCCCTGTACGCTCTGCATATTGTGCATCAAAGCATGCCATTCATGGCTTCTACGAGACCATCGCACTGGAATACCCGCAGATAAAGACTACAATCCTCATCCCTGGAAGAATCCATACCGATGTTTCCAAAAACGCACTTGACGGAAACGGAAAGGCTACAGGAATCATGGATCCCGGTCAGGCGAACGGATATGATGTAAACAAATGTGCAAGAAAGGCCATCAAGGCGATTGCACGAGGAAAGCATCAGAAGGTTATCGGAGGGTTTGACACGATCATGGTACCGTTCTATAAATATATCCCTTGCCTTTTCAGACTTATCGCAAGGAATGTATCTGCAAGATAAATAACTCACACTTAGATACTTACACAATGGAAAAGAGAAAAGTCATCTGCGGAGTACAGCAGGTAGGAATCGGAGTAAAAAGCGTAGAAGAAGCATGGCCTTGGTATAGGGATGTGTTCGGAGTGGACATAAAGATTCTCGGAGATGTGGGAGTTGCCGAAAGGATGCTGCCATACACAGGAGGTAAGCCACAGCCACGTTACGCAATTCTTGTAATCAATCTTCAGGGCGGCGGTGGATTTGAGATATGGGAACCACGCGAAAGAGAACTGAACTACATAGATTTCACACCACAGCTTGGAGATTACGGTATCTTCGCCTGCAAGGTAAAGTCACGCAACGTACGATCGGCATACGAAGAGATGAAGCAGAAAGGAGTGAATATCATGACCTCCCCTGCCCCATCCCCTTCGGGCAAGGAGCATTTCTTCATACAGGATCCGTGGAACAACATATTCGACGTAGAATCAGATGACTACTGTTTCTATAACGACCATAAGAACACAGGAGGAAACAACGGAGCAACCCTCGGAGTATCAGACATGGACAAATCCATTAAGTTCTATGGTTCAATCATGGATTATGACAAGGTAGAGTATGACGTGACAGGAGTCTTTGACGACCTCAAGGGGGTACCAGGAGGGGAATTCAAGGTCAGAAGAGTCATGCTTACACGTTCAAAAGATATAGAGGGCCCGCTCAGTCCTGTTCTTGGAACATCACATATAGAATTGATTCAGAGAATTGACGAAGAAGGAGTTCCCGCTCCACGTAAATTGTATGAAGGACGCCTCTGGGGTGATCCCGGATTCATCCACCTATGCTTTGACGTCCGCAATATGCAGGAAGTCAGAAAGGCATCAGAGGCAATGGGACATAAGTTTGTATGCGACAGCGGTGCCGATTTCCAGATGGGAGAGGCCGACGGACACTTTACATATATAGAAGATCCGGACGGAACACTTATAGAATTTGTAGAGACATTCAAGATACCTATCCTCAAGAAATTCGGAATCTATCTCAACCTGAAGAAAAGGGATGACAGCAAGCCACTTCCTGCATGGATTCTGAAATGCCTCAGATTCATGAAGACAAAATAAGAATAAAGCGGTGCTCATTAGAGTACCGCTTTACTTATTCTCTCATACAGATTCCGACAGCCCTCTTCCAGAAGATCCAGAACCAGACCGAAGCCCTCGGCTCCCATATAATATGGATCAGGTATGTAGGATATCTTGTGGGTGGTCAGGAACTGTGCCATCTTCTTGATCTTATGAGTAGCCTCGACAGAAGGAGCCAGATGCATGAGGTCTTCATAATTCTGATCATCCATCGCTATTATAAGATCAAAATCAAGAAAGTCCAGTCCGGAAACAGGACGGGCCTTATGGGTAAGGGCGAAGCCTCTGTACAGAGCTGCATTTCTCATACGGCGGTCCGGAAGTTCACCACGATGTCCGCTATATGTTCCTGCCGAATCAACTTCAAACTTATCCGACATTCCGTTTTCCCTTACTATATGCTCAAATATTCCCTGTGCAGCAGGAGAACGGCATATGTTTCCCAGGCACACGAAAAGGACTTTGTATTTATTATTGATATTCAAATCGTTGGAAGTATTCATATTTTTATGGTTTACACTACGGTTTACAATATCTTCTATTGTATTTTCAGTTAGTCTCTGCAAAGATAAGTAAAGTTTTTCTATGCTCGCTCAGGTATATTGGTTATATACCCGAGGCGGAAGTCGGACATTCATGACAGATCATGTCAAGGGATTTTCTTCCGGAGAGGCCGGAGCAAGACTAGCAATATATATCAAAGATCACCTCTGCTCCTGAGATGAGTACATACCTATAAGACCTGAGAGAATATTCTGGCTACGGACTCCTTAGCCTTGTAAAGAAACGGGCGTCTATCCCATTCGAGCGGGTCTATCAGTTCCGCGTCCTTCTGGTCTTCGAAAAATATATCATGCTGCTGCCTCGCCAGACTCTCATCATACATAAAGGCATTGATTTCGAAGTCCTGCCCGAAACCTCTGAAGTCTATGTTGGTAGAACCTATTGTCACAAGACTGTCATCAATGACCAGGGTCTTGGCGTGCATATAGCCTTTCCTGTACAAGTATATCTTGATTCCGGCACTGAGGGCTTCCTTGATATATGAACGCGAAGCCCAAGGAGGTAATATTCCCTTATCTCCACGATACGGGATCATTATCCTGACATCAACACCGCTGAGAGCAGCATTCTGAAGAACTTTCATGATAGGCTCAGGTGGTATGAAATACGGCGACTGCAGATATGCATAACTTCGCGCCGAAGCAATGGCGGTCATATATGCCTGCATCATCACATTCCACTTATCCATTGATCCTCCTGTAACTATCTGCATAATTGTATCTCCGCAAGGTGGATTATAGGGGTACATCGAATCCAGATCCGGTTCATCTCCTCTGGTGAACTTCCAGTCTGTCAGAAACGATGTCTGCAATTCGGAGACCGCCGGCCCTGTAATTCTCATGTGTGTATCTCTCCAGATTCCCCATTTCAGTCCTTCGGCATATCTCTGGGCTATATTCATGCCTCCCATATATCCTACCTTTCCGTCGATCACCACGACCTTACGATGGTTACGGGAATTATAGTCTCGTGAAAGTATCGGCAGAAATATCCTTATGAATCCCCTTACCTGAATACCGTGTTCCCTGAGCCTTTTGTAAAATCGTCTTGGAACCATGAGATTGCCAGCATCATCATATATAAGCCTGACCTGAACCCCTTCTTCCGCTTTCCGTATCAAGGCGTCTGCAATCCGTCTTCCGGCAGCATCGTCTTCGAACTTGAAGAAAAGCATGTTGATATGATGTCTGGCCCCTTCAATGTCTGCTATGAGTCTGTCAGACATGGTGTGAAAGTCTGTCATGATTTCCACATCGTTGCCACTTAAAAGAAAGGACTTGTTCATCTTACGCAGCATGTCTGCCAATGGCTTATGTGGAGCCGGCATTTCAGAAACAATTTCATCGCTCTGGGTTATCTCAGTGATTCCTTTCAGACGGCTTAGGTCCTCATCCTTTATCAGTCTCCTGTGCCTGTTGTCCATTCCGAAGAGTATATATAGCAGTAACCCGATTACAGGCATGAATGTAAGTACCATACACCACGCAATGGTCTTCACGGGATTCCTGTTTTCGGAAATTATCACAAGGATGGTTCCAAGAACAATTGTAAGAACGAACACCTGTTTTAGAGCAAAATCCATCAGACTGCCTTTTTCTTTTTGAATATTACCAGATTGTTTATTGCAAAGTTGATTATCCCTGAAAAGCACATAGCCACAAGATTGCATATGACGACGTCCCAGCCGGTGAATCTCTCAATCAGCAGAAGTACTCCCAACCTGAACAGGAATACTGCTGAATTTGAAAGGTTATATGCCCCATAAAGTTTGAAGAACCTTTTTACTGACGCGTCTGGGCTTTTCCTTGTTCTGTCCTTCCACACATAGAAGTATGAAATCATATAATTGACAGCGACTGCACATTGGAACGAAATCAGAGGAGATATGATATATTCTCCCCAATATCCTTTGCTGAATACAAGGTCTGACAGCAGCCACAGCACAAGCGTGTCCACTATTGAACCGACTGCACTTGTGCCTGCAAATTTGGCGTACCTTATCAGAAATTTCGCCATCTTCTAATCCCTTTCCGGCATAGGGTCCATTACTGCGTAATCCTTGATATCCTTGCGGACTGTCGTGAAATGCATCAGTGCAAGAATCAGGACTATCACTACACCGATGTAGTCCAGAGTCTTGAAAGTGAACTCGCTGCCGAATAGTACGAAACTATGCGAGAATTCCCTTAAAGGAGTGATTGTGGCAAACAGTGTGTTGATGATGATCATTATTATTCTGAACTCAGTCGGTCCCATGCTGGCATATGTCAGTTTGAACTCTTTCTTCAGATGTGCGTTGATGCTGACATTGATAGTTATCAACAGATACATGACCAAGGCCAGCAGTGCAATCTCCAGATGCATCAGTCCAGACAGACCGACACCCACAAAAATCATTACTTCGTTAATAGCATCTATAGTATGATCCAGATAATATCCGTATATCGGACGCTGTGTTTTTCGAACTCTTGCCAGTGTTCCGTCCAGCGAATCTCCATACCAGTTGATTATGAAGCCCAATGAACTAAGCCACAAATAATTGATGTTCCACGCAGATAGAATATATCCGGCTGCGATAACTACCGCACCGAAAGTTCCCAGATATGTAAGTATGTCAGATGTCATCCATTTAGGCTGGCGTTCAGCAAGCCACACCAATACCTTCTTTTCAAGCGCATTAAGGACCGAAGTCTGTATCCTTACCGCATCTGCCTTGTTCTGTTCCATTTCAATATTGATTATAAACCATACTCCTTAAAAAATCCCTTAATATGCAGATATCATCGAACTCCTGCAGTTGCCCTGGTAAAATGATTTCCCCGAGTGCTATTCGCGTTACCTTTCCTTTTTTGTTGAAGACTTCTGCCAGAAGTCTCAATAGTCTGACTCTCCATCCCAGCAGCCCCAGAGAATAGTAGAAGTTCGAGTTCCTGTCAAGAAAATGAACAGGGACAACCGGTACATTCAGTTTCTTTATCAGCCTTACCACCGGTTCCTGCCACTCCCTGTCCCTGATGCATCTGTCTTTCAGGCTCAGATCGGATACAGCTCCTGACGGGAACAGGCCCAAACATCCTCCGCTTCTTATATGTGCGATAGAATCTTTGATTCCCTGAATACTGTCCTTTGTGGGGTTGGTCCGTTCGGTTCCCATAGGTGTCACACATATGAAATTATCACTCAATGGCTCGATTCTCCCCAAAAATTTATTTACCATCACCTTGAAGTCAGGTCTGACATGTCCGAAAAGGTCAACGAGCATGACTCCGTCGATATGTCCGTAAGGATGATTGCTTATGGTGATGAATGGTCCGTCAGGGATCTTCTGCAGCACGTCCTTATTCAGAACTTCGTATTCAACTCCTATGCCCTTCAGGACAGCTGACGCAAAATCTGGTCCCTTGAAACGCACATTTCTGTCATATAGTTCATTGATCTTGTCCACGGACAGCATACGCATCAGCCCCTCGCAGAAAGCATTTCCGCATTTTCCGCGAAACATGGGAGTCGCCTTTTCCAGTTCATTCAATGTAAGAAGCGGCATGGTGAATGGTCATTACGAGTTTCTGTAATCGGTTGGTGTCATTCCGGTGTGAGCCTTGAAGTATTTGTAAAAGACTGTCTGGTTAGGAAAATTCAGCCTATATACTATCTCTTTTATCGGCATATGAGAATATTTCAGCAGGTGCTTTGCCTCAAGCATGACATATGAATCAATCCAGTCTGGCCCCGTCTTTCCAGACACCTCCTTTACCAGTTTTGATAGATATTTCGGACTCAGGCACAACTTGTCTGCATAAAAGGCCATCTGTCTCTGCTGTGAATAACTTTCGGACACAAGTCTATGGAACTGCTCGAATATCAATCTTTTATGATTACTTCTTGCATCGGTTCCTGCCCTTCTCCGTGATTTCAGATTGTCCACTTCGGAAAACCACTGGCTTCCAAGGACAGATACAAGAGACGAAACAAGATATCTTACGGAATCCTTATACAGCTCCCCTTTGCAGGAAGCAATCTTCGCAATAAGCTTGAGATGATCGCCAAGTATTTCCCTGACCGTTTCATTCAGTCTGATTACCGAGGTATCAAGTGGAATGATACCTTCATTAAGGATACGCTTGAAATCTATCCTGAGGTCAGAAGCGAATCTGTGCGACATTGCAAGCATCACAAAGTGCCATTTTTCCGATCCTGAAATTTCAGGTCGCGAGACCTTTACTATGTCTCCATCCGTACATATGATAAGTTCTCCTTCCTTTATCTCATAGTCATTAAGATTGACAGACATCATGATCGATCCATTGATGCAGAAAAGCATCACATTACCATCCAGTCTGCACGGGTATCCGAAATTCTCCTGCCTTTCATCATATTGGATATCCATCAGGCAAAAATCCTCATCAATATCGATCTGACTGGATTCAGGAAGTTTCTCTTTTATGGTCCTGATGTTTACCTCAAAATTTTCTTGAATTGCCATATTGTGTAGGTTTATTCCTTTGGCATACAAATATCTGTCCTATCAAGTTGAAAATAGGATAACATACGACCTTTTGAATACTTATAGTGGGGAATTGAACAAACTATTTAAAGCAGATTTTCAATATATCCTCGTTTGATATGCCATACCACATCATTAGTATTCAATAAGTAGCCTATTTGTCCATATGGCTAACGAATTGCATATCTGGCAATGTCAATTCAGAACACAATGAAGAAACAATTAAAACTGGAAACGGACAGAAAGTCGGCGAAGGAAGGAGAATCCATTCTACACTTACACAGACAAACGTTTCTGAAAAGTAGAAATTCTGAAATACTTATTCCGGATTACAATGATGTGGATAAGCCAGATGGCGAACAAACCTTCAGAAACTATATGATATATGGTGGAATATGGCTTCTGAAGATCGATGAACAGACTTGCCATCCATAAGATCATATCATCCTCAAATTCCATTTCATGTACCAACGCTAAAACCACAGCTCGCGGGCAACATCTGAACCGAGCCCACCACTGCCAACTTCAGCAGCATCAGGCCTCGCTCGGAATAAATCTGATATAACTGACTGATTTGGCAGTTTACTTGACCACGACTCTTTCTATCCTTCGAGGAACCGAGGTAAGGATTTCATAAGGTATGGTTCCAAGGATATCGGCAAGTTCGGCAATGGTCGGATCCTCTCCGAAAATCGTCACGGTGTCCCCCACCTTGGCGTCCGTGCCTGTCACATCAAGCATACACATATCCATACATATATTACCAATTGTTGGAACCTTGCATCCGTTGACTACAAATTTCCCCTTTCCGCAACTGAGATGACGGTCTACCCCGTCGGCATACCCTACCGGAATCGTCGCAATGACTGTTCCTTCCGCAGGAATCTGACCTTTTCGTCCATATCCGATAGTTCCATCTGACGGCTTCAGCGTCTTGATCTGTAAAATCTTGCATTTGAATGAAGCCACAGCAGACAAGCGGTTTCCGGGGATAGAACTTACTCCATAGATACCGATTCCAAGTCTCACCATATCAAACTGGTACTGAGGGAAGCGTTCGATTCCTGCAGAATTCAGCAGATGATACAAAGGCTTGTAACCTAGGGTTTCGGTCAATCTGTCAGCATTGGCCCTGAAAAGTTCTGCCTGAGAAAGAGTAAAACCGTCATGTGAAGGATCATCGGCTGCTGCAAGATGAGAATAGACAGATTTGACAGCTACTCTGTCTGTTTCTGAAAGGAAGGCCATCAGGTCTTCAAGCTCATCTGACATGAACCCCAGACGATGCATTCCTGTATCCAGTTTTATGTGGATCGGAAAATTTCTGATATTTCTCTTTTCAAGAACCTTGCAGAGTTCCTTTAAGGTATATAGATTCGGAATACCCGGCTCCAGACCGTAATTGATCATCTCCTCAAAAAAGTCCGTTCCTGCTGTCAGCACCATTATCGGCGACTTGATTCCTCCCTGCCTGAGTTCCATACCTTCGACAGGATAAGCGACTGCAAGATAATCCGCCCCGGCATCCTCCATCAGAGATGCGAACTCAACAGCACCATGTCCATAGGCATTAGCTTTGACAAGGACAAGAAGTCTGGTCCGGTCTTCAAGCCTGGACCTGAAATATCTATAGTTTTCAAGACAAGCCGGAAGGCTTATCTCCAATCTGGAAAAATCATCTCTTCTCAACATCTGACAATTGTTTCGCGGTATTTCCATACCAATCAATCTGCAAAATTACTAAATATTCTCAATATTGTTCACGGTAATTCATTTACTGAGTCCATCCGTTTTCAAAAAAGTACAGAAAAGTTCATCAAGAAATTTTTCAGGATATATACAGATTCTGCAAGACTGCTTTCAGTAGGAGGGAATCGAGATATCTTTAGAGAACACGGTCATAGCATAGTTTTTGCATAATATGGGGCCCGTCGCGAAACCACAATCCGACAGATTATGCTGACAGAATGTCAGTATGGTAAGATAATAACAGACTAAATATTGATAAAATGAACATTTGGACAATTATGATTCTGGTCATGGTGCTGAGCTTCATTGTGCAGCAGATGCTCCAGAGCCGCTTCAACAAGTATTCTCAGGTTCCGCTCAGCAATGGCATGTCAGGAGCAGAAGTAGCTGTAAAGATGCTTCATGACAATGGGATTTACGATGTAAAGGTAGTCCCTACCAGGGGAATGCTTACAGACCACTACAATCCTCAGACAAAGACAGTCAACCTGTGCGAAAGCGTATTTGCCAGCCGCTCGGTTGCAGCAGCAGCTGTTGCAGCCCATGAATGCGGACATGCAGTGCAGCATGCTGTCGGCTACGCACCATTAAAAATGAGGTCAGCACTGGTTCCCGTAGTAAACTTCGCATCCAGCATTGTACAATGGGTCCTCCTCCTCGGTGTCCTCATGATAAATTCTTTTCCGGGACTGCTATGGTTCGGCATTGCACTGTTTGCTATGACAACCTTGTTCAGTCTGGTCACCCTCCCTGTTGAGGTCAACGCAAGTGCTAGAGCAATTTCATGGCTCGGCAATGCAGGTATAACCGACTACCAGACCCGTCCTATGGCTATAGACGCTTTGAAATGGGCGGCATACACATATGTCATCGCTGCAATCGGATCGCTTGCTACTCTCTTTTACTATATCGGCATAGCCAGAAGAAACGACTAAGGAATATGGAGCATTCCTGAACTTCGCAGCGAATGTATCGTGGGTCGGCAAATGCTCTGACTCAACTCACATTGCTCGTTCGACATGACGTGTAATGATTGGAGACCAAGTGCAAAAATATAATGAAACCGCTCTTGATACCTCTCAAAAAGAAGGGACCAAGAGCGATTTCCTTGTAAAAACACCCGCGGTCCCCACCAGAATGATAGTACCGAGAGAACTTTCCATGCACATCCGCCCGATGTACCATCCCTGATCAGACATATAAAACCTATATTTAAAGCGTACTGTTATAAGTAATTTTGTTCCCCAGATATCGGAAAAATAAGAATCCTCAGAAATCGGAAATGCAAGTCCCGTATTTCGGAAACGTGATTCCCCATCTGATATTGGCAATTAAGTTCAATAAAAAAGAGTGTATTTTAG
>JAGAKH010000085.1 GCA_017625725.1 Bacteroidales bacterium
GAATCTCCTCCATTTGAATCTGATGTATTCTGCTGCACCGGACTCAGGATAAGCGTTGTCATCGAAAGGATGCAGAATCTCAAGGAGCATCTCCTCTGCCATAGAATAATCCTTGACATCTTTGGCGGATGTTCCCAGATATTCATTGCAAAGCAAGGTCATGGCATTTATTCCTCTCATGAAATGCCTTTCCTGAAGATGGGCTGGGATATTTATCTCGCAACTCTTTATAAGACATGCCCAGTCATAAAGGTGGTGGAGTGCCATTCCTCGTCCATAGTGAGCCAGCGCGTGTGTGGCGACGAAAAGTATGTTGAACCGGTCTGATGGTATCAATATGCTTTCATTCTCCTGCAGGGTTCTCTCCTGCGGGTCGATACAGTCATGCAGTTCTGCTTCCATTTTAGAGGATAAAGCGCATCTGTCTATGTCAAGAAACGTCTTGTGGTTCTCTATAGGTATTCCTTTATAATCAAAGTGACTGTGCTTGGGATGACATCTGTCCACAGCTATTCCCATTTCCTCGATAAGAGAGTCTGCCAAAGCATTTGCATCTTTGTCGGAGATTCTGTCAGGGGAAGCGGAATATGTATAGATGTCTATATCTCCGCCCTCACGATGAGAGGGAATTGGGTAGTATGTCGACAGACCGACTCCCTTGAGCTGGACCATCTTTATCCCATGCGCCTGATATAATTCTGAAAGTTCATTTACCGTGCTGCAGTAGCGGGCATATTTCCTTTCATATTTCTCCACAGCAAGAGCCCATGATATCTTGAGATTCTGGTATGGCTGCAGGTCCTGGGGAAGTCTGCATACCCCTTCCCATGCCAAAGCAAGTACTCCCTGACTCTTTGCCAATTGAGCGCACTCTTTCCAATCATCGGACGAGGCCCCCTCGAAGCAGGAAACTTCAGGGTCCTGCTCATTCAGCGATGCCTTCAGCAATGCCAGCAGCATCTTTTCCGGGGTTGTCAGTCTGATTTCTATCATACAATTTATAAACAAGTCCTTCAACCGGACTAAGTCAGTCAAATTGAAGGACTTGAAATATACGCTTATGATTTAATTCAGATAATCAGGGAATGCTTCCTTGAAAGCTGCCAAAGAATATGAAACATCTCCAACGATAATCTCTCCAACAGTAGCTCCTTCCTCTATGACGATTGTATATTTCTCAGAAGTAGAGGTGTGGACAGGGAGTTTGATGACGTCTACGGATGACGATGCATTGAGGTATAAACGTGTTCCAAGAGAATTGATTGTTGATCCATTTGTAGCATCAATAATTCCTATTGTTGAGTTCTCTATCGTAAGTTTTGAAGAAGATTTGTAAGCATTCATCCTCCAATTTATGTAATCCACCTTGGCATTGTCAGTAATTGTAAGAGCCATATGCTCCCATGTCAGTATTCTGCCGAATTCTCCACCTTTGATTGTAGCATTGACATTATTTGTCATACATATGTCGTAAATGCTTTCATGCAGCTCGACAGGAACATCATCGGTTGGAGTAGATCCCTTTATTTTACAATTTTCCAATAACGCCGTACCATAAACGCACACAGCACCTCCATACCAGTTAGTATAAAGAGGAATTTTACAGTTGATGACATTTACATTATACCATTCTGTGTTGAATGCAGCCTGATCGGTTGTCCCTCCTGTAACATTCGCATTTGTGTCATGAACATATATACCCATTGTGGTAGTTCTTAATTCTCCTGTAATGGTAAGGGATTTAAGGACTATCTTATTCGGTTCTACATTTTTGATACCACTATTGGTGGTAGTAAGGGTGTTCATGATATAATCTGCCTGAGCTTTCTGGAATGTGATTGTAGGACCACTCTCAGCATCCTGAGCATAGCCGCTGTTGACGAGATCCCATCCCGAAATGGTCATGTCATGATCAGGTACGTCGAAAATAGCCTGAATCTTGTCCTGGTCTTTGAAGCCTTGAAGTTTCAGATTATCGTCATATGTCATGATACCTTTGTCGACAAGCACAACGTCTTCCTTGATGATGATTTCTTCATTAGTCTGCTCAAACCAGTTGTAGTCCTTTGCAAGTGTTGTTGAAAGGTCGATATACTGGCTGCGTGCTGCTGTATATGCCGCAGGAACCTTAGCTGTCACATTGAATGGAGCAGATGTCGTGCTGGTGAGGATTGAGATTGTAAGATCGTCAGCCTCGTAGGTGCCGGCAGGTATTGCGATATAGAATGTGAGATACTCGTCTGCCTGAAGAAGACCTGCAGTTTCGCAACCTGTGAGGGTAACTGAGTTTGATGCAGTCTCGGCAGAAGCGTCTATCTTGGCTGTATAGTCTCCAGATGCTGCAGCTACGGTAGCCGGTCCGGAGAGCTTATGTGCACTTGAAGTTACTGTAATCGACTTTACTGAGTGCAGATTAGCAAAATCTTCTGCA
>JAGAKH010000086.1 GCA_017625725.1 Bacteroidales bacterium
AGTCTCCGCCTCTGTGCAGTCATATTAAACCTAAATTGAAAAGGTGTGCCCAAGGCTGCCAGGACAGGCAGTGTCAGGCACACTCCATTTTGTGCATATTGTTGAATATTAATTATTTACACATTATGCACCGTGCCCAATACTGCTCAACTTGGCAGCAGTAGGCACGGTGCCGTGCCTCCCTCGAGCGGAAGCAGGGATTTAAATAGGACGGCAACAGTCAAGCACGAGGACGGCCCTTTGGTCGAGCCGCCCGCAGTGCTTGATCTGCCGTCGCCGGAGGTCGTATATTCCGGCGACGGCACCTTGTGTAACTCTCTCAAAATCAGTAATTCTCAATAAATACTGCCAATTTGACAATAGGTTAAGTCCAGACATTTTCAATCTCCGGTGCAACTCCTGCTCACATTTTTGTTCGCCAAAATCGATACGAAGTGCAGGGCACCGCAGCTGGCAAAAACTACGGCCTGCTGATCAAAGCAAGTTGCACGAGCTACGCGAAAGGGCTCGTGCAGCTTGCCTTGTACCATACTGTCCATGAAAAAGCGGGGTTTGGTGGATGGGATTGCAAAATACGGCTGAGTTTCGAACAAAACCATGTTACAGCTTTCATTTCCGCTTTCACAGGTTAGGTGTCACAAAAAAAGCCGGTCTTGCGACCGGCTGATTGTTTGTGTTGAGATACCAGGATTCGAACCTGGACAGACAGAACCAAAATCTGTAGTGCTACCATTACACAATATCTCAATTCCACATGCAAAGATACTACTTTTTTAGATATATGCAAAAAGGCCCTCCGTATGGAGAGCCTTTTATTCATAAGTATCAGAGTCCGAGTTTCTTGAAGAAATCATTGCCCTTGTCATCCACAAGGATGAATGCAGGGAAGTCCTCTACGTGGATCTTCCAGATTGCTTCCATTCCAAGTTCTGGATATTCTACGCATTCGATGCTCTTGATGTTGTTCTGTGCAAGAATTGCTGCAGGGCCTCCGATTGAACCGAGATAGAATCCGCCATACTTCTGGCAGGTATCTGTCACCTGCTGGCTTCTATTACCCTTTGCAAGCATGATCATGCTTCCGCCATGGCTCTGGAAAAGATCTACGTATGAATCCATACGGCCGGCGGTAGTAGGACCCATAGAACCGCAAGGCATTCCTGCAGGAGTCTTCGCAGGACCAGCATAGTAAATCGGATGATCCTTCAGATACTGAGGCATCTCCTCTCCCCTGTCAAGACGTTCCTTGATCTTTGCGTGAGCGATATCTCGACCTACGATGATTGTTCCGTTAAGGCTGAGACGGGTAGATACCGGATATTTGGTGAGTTCTGCAAGGATGTCCTTCATCGGCTGGTCAAGATTGATCTTTACAGCCTCGCCTTCGCCTGCCTGACGGAGTTCCTCTGGGATAAGACGTGAAGGATTGTCGTCAAGCTTCTCGATCCAGATACCGTCCTTATTGATCTTAGCCTTGATGTTACGGTCAGCCGAGCAGCTTACTCCCAGACCTACAGGACAGCTTGCACCGTGACGTGGAAGACGGATGATACGTACGTCGTGTGCGAAGTACTTGCCGCCGAACTGAGCTCCCAGACCGATCTTATGAGCCTCTTCAAGAACGAGCTTCTCAAGCTCTACATCGCGGAATGCACGTCCTGTCTCGTCACCAGTCGTAGGAAGTTCATCATAGAACTTGGTTGAAGCGAGCTTAACTGTCAGAAGGTTCTTCTCCGCAGAAGTACCACCGATAACGAATGCAACATGGTATGGAGGGCATGCCGCTGTTCCGAGGGTCTTCATCTTTGCCACGAGGAAAGGAACGAGAGTCTGTGGATTAAGGATAGCCTTTGTCTCCTGATAGAGGTAGGTCTTGTTTGCAGATCCACCGCCCTTTGTCACGCAAAGAAAATGATACTCAGCACCATGTGTTGCTTCGATATCGATCTGGGCAGGAAGGTTGCACTTTGTGTTAACCTCTTCATACATGGTAAGAGGTGCATTCTGTGAATAACGGAGGTTCTCCTCAGTATACGTCTTGTAAACACCAAGAGAAAGAGCTTCCTCATCACAATAGCCGGTCCATACCTGCTGACCCTTCTCGCCGTGGATGATCGCAGTACCGGTATCCTGACAGAAAGGAAGCTTGCCCTTGCATGCAACCTCTGCATTACGAAGGAATGTCAGTGCCACATACTTGTCATTCTCGGAAGCCTCAGGATCGTGAAGAATCTTCGCAACCATCTCATTATGCTCAGGACGGAGCATGAATGAAACATCACGGAAAGCTGTATTTGCCATCACTGTAAGGCCTTCCTTTGCGATCTTGAGCATCTCATGTCCTTCGAATTCTCCTGTACTTACATACTGTTCCGAACCCGGAATCTTGTAATATTCAGTCTTGTCCTCGCCAAGCTGAAACATCGGTGCATATTTGAAATCAGCCATTTTGTATTGTGGTGTTAGTTTATATTTTCATTCAAATCATGCAAATATAACAAATATCCCGGACCCCATCCACAAAAACGGCCCTTTTCATGGACGACAAGTTCATTTTTCCGTTCCCGTCCACGAAAACAGCCATTTTTATGGACAACAAAAAGCCGTCAGCAAAATTGAAATTTAGTTGCCCTCTTGAATACCACTTAGTATGGTTATCCATTCACCCCAATCGTGTTCATCTTCTTCCTCTATACCGAATCTATCATTCCAATTATTATCAATGCTTATCTGAGCAGATATCGTTCTTGACTCTGTCGTTTCATTCTCAGGCACATTGACAACAAAGAATGCCTTTATTGCACCATTCTGAACTTTACCATCAGGATGCCAATACCATGTTATAGGGCCATTGTTGCTTGATGCATCGCAGATTTCGCTTGCAATATCATTTATAATCATCCTGCACCTTATTGCCTTACTCTTCATTGGAACTGAAGTCTTAGTGACTGTGAACTTAAACTCGAATGGAACATCATATCGTTCTCCATTAGAAGGGATTGTCAAATGTTGATATTCCTCTTGAATTTCAACATTAGGCTCATACCATTCTGTATTGAAACACGATGACAGCATAAAACAAAGTGCTATGCAGAAAGTGGCAAGTTTAATGAGTTTCATATAAGCTATTTAGTGATTTTGGAATATAGATGCATCAAATATGTGTTATGTGACATACAAATTACGATTTATGTGCGTAAAGTTATGGTTTTCAGTGAGCATATTCCATTACTTATATGGAAGGCATCGGGTCAGTCTGATTGACATCAGTTAGAATGTGCTTCAACAAGACCTGCTTGAGACTGCGGCCTTTTGTATTGATTTCTTTGGTGAGATCTTCATATAGCAGAATCTGATAATCTGTGTTAACTGATGGACTTTTCAATGGGGAGATTACTGCGATGAATTCTCTTTTACC
>JAGAKH010000087.1 GCA_017625725.1 Bacteroidales bacterium
AATCCCTCCCACTTCGTGGGCCCCTCCCGTTCACAAGGCCACGGGCGGCCATGGTTTTCCTTGTGTTATCCTCCTGAACCCCTACGTCGCAACCTAAAATAAAATAGCTATTCTTTTGGTAATCAAAGGAATAGCTATTGCTTTTGATGGGATATTCTGTATATTCGAAGTGCGATAAATCGTACACTCAAAACGATTATTTTCTTTTTCCACCATACATTCTCATCATCACCATATAGAATGCGAAGAAACCGACCCTTTGGGGTCGGCTCCTTCGCATTTTATTAATTATCTAAGTCAATTGATGATCAGCCATTGAACTGTGCTCTGAGAACTTCGTTCTTTGCATCTGCGTCTGCACCCTTGATACCGAAGTAGAACTTGATCTTCGGTTCAGTTCCAGAAGGACGGACAGTAACCACATCACCAGCCTCATTATAGAACTGGAGGACATTAGATGAAGGAAGGCCTGTTTCCTCAGGCTTGCTGTAGTCGATCACCTTGACCACTGGAGAGCCGGCAAGTTCCTTCGGAGGATTGTTGCGATAGTCCACCATCATCTGAGCGATTTCCTCAAGACCCGCCTTACCCTTCTTGGTGACAGAAATAAGGGATTCCTTATAGTATCCGAACTCAGCATAGATATCCTGAAGAAGCTGATATAGGGTCTTGCCCTGAGATGCAGCCCAGGCAGCACACTCTGCAACGAAGGCACAAGTGATAGGGGCATCCTTATCGCGGACGAATTCGCCTACATTGAAGCCATAGCTTTCCTCTCCTCCGCATACGAATGTAGTCTCACCTTCATTCTTCTTGATGATATCCGCTATCCATTTGAAACCTGTAAGGACATTGTATACCTTTACACCATATTTCTCGGCGATGGCACGCATGAGCTCGGTAGTCACGATAGTCTTTACAATGTACTGCTTACCATCAAGTTTTCCAAGTTCTGACCAACGACGGAGAATATAATATGTAAGGATGGATCCGGTCTGGTTTCCATTAAGAAGCACCATCTTGCCTTCGTTGTCGCGTACGGCGATACCGATACGGTCGGCATCAGGGTCTGTTGCCATGACAAGATCAGCACCTTCCTTATCTGCAACAGCTACTGCCATTGCAAGTGCCGAAGGCTCCTCTGGATTAGGAGACATGACTGTCGGGAAGTTTCCGTCAACGACATCCTGTTCTGGGACATGGTAGATATTCTCAAATCCTAGCTTGTTAAGGAACTCCGGTACGATTTCGACACCTGATCCATGGATTGGCGTGTATACGATCTTTATATCCTTGTGAGCTGCAACAGCATCCGGTGAAAGCATGAGGGTAGATACTGAATTGAGGTATGCCTCGTCCATCTCGTGTCCCATCACTTCGATCGGTGCTGCACCTTCGCCCGGCTCGAACTTAACCATCGAAGGGTCGGTGATCTTTGCAACTTCTGCTACGATATCCTTGTCGACAGGTGATGTAACCTGGGCACCGTCACTCCAGAAGACCTTGTATCCGTTGTATTCCTTCGGATTGTGTGAAGCTGTGATCATGATACCGGCTGTAGCCTTCTTTGCCCTTACCGAATAGCTCATAAGAGCGATAGGATGAAGCTTGTCGAAGATATAGACATGAATTCCGTTCGCAGCAAGAACATTGGCAGCGATCTGTGCGAATTCAGGGCTGTTGTTACGGCTGTCAAATGAGATGCATACACTGAGAGGGCCCTCACAGTTTGCCTTCATATAGTTGGCCAAACCTTGAGTCGCCATACCTACGGTATATTTATTCATACGGTTGGTTCCGACTCCCATAATACCTCTCAATCCACCGGTACCGAACTCCAGATTCCTGTAGAACGCATCTTCCAGTCCTACCGGATCGTTCTGCTGCAGTTCGCGGATCTGTGCCTTGGTTGCCTCGTCAAAATTGCCATCCAGCCAACTCTGGACAACTTCTCTGAAATCTCTTTCCATAGATAGGTTATATTGTTAAATTATTACAGATTATCCTTCTCGATGTCCTTGAAATATCTATATGTATTGACTTTCAGTTCGCCTACTGCAAGCTCGTCAGCCACGATGATTCCATGTGGATGGGCCTGAAGGGCTGAAAGTGTACATTTATGGGAGTATGCTCCTTCGACTGCTTCTCTAAGAGCATTAGCCTTCTTATGACCGAAAGCAAGCACAAGAACTTCTTTTGCATCCATAACTGTACCGACACCTACTGTCAGAGCAGTCGTAGGTACCTTGCTGATGTCACCGTCAAAGAAACGTGAGTTCACAAGAATCGTATCATAAGTCAGACTCTTGACTCTTGTGCGTGACACAAGAGATGAGAATGGTTCGTTGAATGCAAGATGTCCGTCTTCACCGACGCCACCCATGAAAAGGTCAATTCCGCCTGCAGCGACAATCTTAGCTTCATAAGCAGCACATTCAGCAGCTAGATCCTCTGCATTGCCGTTAAGGATATTGATGTTCTCCTTAGGCACATCCACATAGTCGAAGAAATTTCTTGCCATGAATGAGTGGTAGCTCTCCGGATGTTCTTCTGGAAGTCCCACATACTCATCCATATTGAAAGTGATCACATTCTTGAACGACACCTCACACGCCTTATACATACGGATAAGTTCCTGATATGTTGCTATCGGAGTACCTCCGGTAGGGAGTCCGAGGACAAACGGCTTGTCGGTAACAGCTGCCTTGGCCTTGATTCTTGAAACAATGTAACGTGCTGCCCATACTGAGCCCTTGGCACTATCCTGATTGATTATTAATCTCATTTCTATATATTCTTAATGTTAAAACAATCTTACAAAAACTTCAATAGCCTGATACTCAGCCATACCGAGCTCATTGTAAAGACGGGCGGTGTTCTGAGTCCTTTCTTCAGCCCTCTGCCAGAATTCGCGTGGGTCCTCACCTGGGAACGGAACGATATCCTTCTGAGAAAGATGACGATAGATGGCATGACGTTTCTTGATCACTTCATCTGGGCTTAGAGGAACTGCCATGTCGACCTTTCCAAGTTCCCACTCCATCCATGCTCCGCGGTAGAGCCACACGTGGCATTCCTTGAGCCATTCTGCACCCTGCAGCTGGTTGAGTGCCTCGAGAACAGCCTCCGTACATACACGGTGAGTTCCATGAGGGTCTGCAAGGTCACCTGCCAGATAAATCTGATGTGGCTGGACCTTCTGAAGAAGCTCTACGATGATGTCTATATCGGCCTGGGTGCGTTCGCCCTTCTTGATACCACCGGTCTCGTAGAAAGGAAGATTAAGGAAATGGGTATTGGTCTCATCATTCAGTCCGAATGACCTTACAGCACTCTTTGCCTCAGCACGTCTGATGGCACCCTTAAGATTGAGTAGTGCCCTAGGCTCCGGCTCACCAGGTTTCTTTGAGGCAATTATTGACTTTACCTCATCAAACCTGTCACCGAAACCGAGCTCACGGGCTGTATCCATATGCTGGAGAACAACATCGTCATGAACAGCAACGTTTCCGGAAGTCTCGTATGCCACATGCACATCATGGCCCTGCTCGGCAAGACGGATGAAGGTACCACCCATCGAAATGACGTCATCGTCAGGATGTGGAGAGAAAATAACTACTCTCTTAGGGAATGGAGATGAAGGTACAGGTCTGGTACTGTCATCTGCATTAGGCTTTCCACCTGGCCAGCCGGAAATGGTGTGCTGGAAATCATTGAACACATTGATATTGATCAGATCGTATGGACCTTTCTGTTCAAGAAGCTCGCCAAGACCATTTGCAAGATAATCTCCCTGAGTAAGCTTCAGGATTGGCTTATGAACCTGCTCACAAAGCCATACGACTGCCTTTCTTATGAATTTAGGGGTCCACTCGCATGGACCTACGAGCCAAGGGGCTACATTCCTGGTAAGAAGGCTTGCAGAATTTTCCTCAACATAGAACGATATGTTCTCATGTTTCTGAAGAAGTGAAGCCGGGCATGAAGAATCCATAGGCTCCTCTACAATCTTCTTTACGACAGCTGCCTTGTCCTCTCCCCATGCGATCAGATATATCTTCTTAGCACTGAACATAGTAGAAATACCCATCGCAATAGCTTTGTCTGGGGTATCAGATATACTGCCTGCAAAATTCTTTGCCTGTCTCTTTCTGGAAGCATAAGGAAGCAGAACTGTCCTTGTCCTGCTCTTGTCTGAAGCGCCGACCTCATTGAAGCCGATCTGGCCTTTCTCGCCTACACCCATGACGAGAAGGTCGAGTTCCTTGGCTTTTTCATCATACAGTGCACAGAATTCCGTAACATAAGTCGTATCATGAATTTCGGTAAGCTTCGGAATATGAACATTCTCTGGTCTGATGTCAACATTGACGATCAGTTCTTCATAAAGCCTACGGTTACGTCCATGACTGTCAGCCGGTGCCGGATAGTACTCGTCAATACTATAGATTTCAACATCACGGAAAGATACTTCACCGGCCTTATGACACTTTACAAGCTCCCTATAAAGAGAAACAGGAGAAGAACCTGTTGTCAGGCCTAATCTGAATGTTCCGTTCTTCGAATTGATCTGTTCCACAATCCTATGAGCCAGACGAGAAGATGCAGCCTCCTCATCCTCAAAAATATGAGCAGGTATACGCTCAAAGGCATGTTTGATTCCATTAGGGAGACCTGCTTCAATCAAGCCGCCATCTCTAGGTAAAGTAAACTTCTTCATGATATATTTATATTTAAGATTATTCTTATACAACTTACAAATATAAAAAAATTACAGACAGGTTTACACTAAAAGACATATAAAATTACCGAATTCTTAACATTAATCATCTTTACACGGTTATTTGATGATTTAATGAAACTTCAGGTTTCGATTCATAAACAAAAGAGACAAAAAGTCAATATGACTCCGTTCGCTTCGCTCACTTCGGCCCCTCCCACAATTTACTTCGTCCCGCAATAGCGGAACTCGTTCCGACGGAACCAAGCCAAACTTACCCTACCGCCACTGTCATCATGTCCATATAAATACGAAAGAAGGCGACTCATTAGTCGCCTTCCATGATATAATCTGTTTGAAATGATGTCTGAAAGATTGATTACCTCCTTTTGTCAGGCATCAGATAAAGGTCTGCCAATGGGAGAAGAATCATGACATCCAGGAATGCAAACATCATTATGGCTCCATACGCACCTATGGTCAATGCCATTGCCAATGCATAAAGGAAGGAGAATGCATGGAGCAGAACAGGAACCATTGACACAATCAGCCAGAATCTCATTGATGTAAGATGATAAAGAATCATAGCGACTGTCGCACACATCAGAGGGATAAGAAACATGAAGTTTTCATCTATTGCAAGCAGAAGGGCAACACTCAGAATGAACATCAGAGCCATGGCACCGTATAGATTGCCATAAGCAAAGCGCGATGCCGCATGAGCAGCTGCACTGGCTCTCATAGCTCCGGATACCTGTCGTACATTCCTTGCCCTCATGACAGCATACACAATAATCACAATGAGAAGGAAGACGGCCGTCGCAGCAACCATCACTATATTATCGAAACTTACACCCATCACTATGCCGAAAGGATTGAATTTAGCACCTACAGACCATGCACTGACAAAAGCCACGAGCTCCCCCAAGGCAAGCATACCGAATGCCGCAAGCAGGATGGTACATGATTTCTTGAACACATCCCTTGCCTTGATTCTTCCGCGGACTCCCTCAAGACCGAACAGAAGCAGGAAGAGGATGAAGACTACGACATTGAATATAATGTAAACTGTCTTGGAAAAATTGAACATACCAAGCAGAGGGACTGTAAAGTTGACCGCATCACTTTCTGCATAGAGAGCATTCCTGTCTGAA
This sequence comes from Bacteroidales bacterium, assembly GCA_017625725.1. GTDB lineage: Bacteria > Bacteroidota > Bacteroidia > Bacteroidales > UBA932 > Cryptobacteroides. The sequence continues at coordinate 5,875 of JAGAKH010000087.1, forward strand.
TATTCATCAGATGTCACATACTTCTGCGTCAACGGCAGAATCTGCTCTCCATAATGCTGGATCGACCTTTCACTGATGTTGCTGAAATTGTCAAGATCGGTGTGATAATGATTGATGTCAGCCACTGTAGAAAAGTTCAACCCCGGAATATGATCCTTGACGATGGTGAAATCCGTAAAATTAGGCATGAATCCATATACGACAGTAGTAAGCGAATATGTATAAGGATATTCAGCGGTCTGTCTGTAAAGGTCCATGACCTTTATGTTACCCGGGCAGGCTTCAAAAAGGAGGGCCGGTCCCCATGGTCCGCGAGCCTCTATATTGACCAGAAGACCGACATCATCGAATTCATCTCTCTGTTCTTCCCATAGGGCCTTCATTCCCATCATTCCGACTTCTTCAGCATCGGTAAAGAGGACCTTTACGCCCTGGGTCCACTCTGCACGTTTCTTCATCAGCTGGCTGACTGTCTCGAGTGCCACACCCACACCATACCCATTGTCGGCGGCACCATATGACCAGACGGTATCCTTCAGTACAGGCTGAGAATATCTGGAATCGTAATGAGCAACCAGCATGAGATATGTAGTGTCTGAAGATTCCTTCAGCGGTGAAAATTCTGCTATGACGTTATATGCGTCAAAGGTATAGACCACATGTTTGTTCTGAGGTCCCGTCAAAGAGTCATGCCTGAACACCTTGACAGTATCGGCACCTATCTCTTTCAGCCGACCGATAAGATAATCCCTCACCCGGGCTCTTTCCTGAGGCTGTGCAACAGAATGATGTTCCTTGGAAATGACCTCAATATCAGCTGCGACTCTCGCTGATGAAAAGCCTTCTGAATCTGCAGGCTGAGGCTTTGGAATTGTCCATAATCCATATGCCACAAAGGCAGAAAGGACAACGGTCACGATCAGGATAAATGGTCTGAATCTATTCATTTTCTTATGGTTTAGTACACATCAAAGGGTTGAATACGTCTATTCAACCCTCAAAAATACAAATTATTTGTTTTTTGCCAAAAAGATATCTGTAATCACCGGCGGCAGAATCATAGAGTCACACCTAACTTGAAGATGGCTATTTCGCTATAACCTGACTTCTCATTATTGGTCCTTGCACCGGAAGCCACGCCAAGCACGAATTCAATGAAATCATTGTCAACCTGCTCCACCGGGACTCCGTCTACAATTGCACCGGCATTGAAATCAATCCAAAGAGGCTTGTTTGAAGCAAGAGTGCTGTTGGTGGAGATCTTTGCTGTAGGCACAAATGTACCGAAAGGGGTTCCGCGACCGGTAGTGAAGAGAACTATCTGACAGCCGGCAGCTGCCAAAGCCGTGGATGCGACAAGATCATTGCCTGGGGCACTCAGGAGACTAAGACCTTTCTTTGAAAGTCTGTCTCCATAAAGAAGCACATCCCTGACTATTGACTTGCCGGACTTCTGAGTACATCCCAGAGACTTCTCTTCAAGAGTAGAGATTCCACCTGCCTTATTGCCTGGTGAAGGATTCTCATACACAGGCTGATCGTTCTTCATGAAGTATGCCTTGAAATCATTGATCAGGTGTACTGTCCTGTCAAATGTTTCCTCGTCCTGACATCGCGACATGAGGATGGTTTCCGCGCCGAACATCTCTGGAACCTCTGTGAGTACTGTCGTACCACCTTGGGCAACAATCCAGTCAGAGAAACGTCCGAGAAGAGGATTGGCAGTGATTCCCGAAAATCCGTCCGAACCTCCACATTTAAGCCCGACCTTGAGTTCGCTGACAGGGACATCCTCCCTGACATCATCTTTCGCAGCCTGAGCTATCTGACGCAAAAGACCCAGTCCATATTCAACTTCATCACCTTTTATCTTCTGGGACTCCATGAATTTCACACGGTCTTCATCAACTTCACCGACAAGCTCACGGAATGCAGACAACTGATTGTTCTCACAACCAAGTGCCACGACCAGCACTCCGGCAGCATTGGGATGATGAACCATGTCCGCCAGGATCTTCCTGGTGTTTTCGTGGTCGCCACCAAGCTGGGAACATCCGTAATTATGAGGAAAGGCTATCACCTTTTCAATCGAAGGATAGGCAGAGAGTTCCTTCTCGAACTGCTTCTGTATGCTTTGGACGACACCGTTGACGCATCCTACTGTAGGAATGATCCACAGTTCATTTCGGATTCCCGCCCTGCCGTCTGAACGGCGGTACCCCTTGAAGTAGAATTTTTCCTCAGAAGGTTCCATTTCTGTAAGTTCAGGCTGATAGCTGTATTCCAGAAGGCCTTCAAGATTCGTCTTTAAATTCGAATGATCGACAAGCCCTCCCTGGGAAACATCAGTGAGAAGATGTCCGATAGGAAAGCCGTATTTAATGACATTCTCACCCTGCGACATAGCTCTTAAAGCGAACTTATGACCGGCAGGAACCATGTCTGGCAGGGTAACACTTAACCCATCGACATCAAGGCATGAGCCAGCCTCGATATCATGTATGGCAACAGCGACATTATCTGCTGCATTTATCTTTATGAAATCAGCCATATCTATTCAATTACCGTACGGACAGCCGCACGCATTCCTTCCTTCTGAATGAGGTCAAGATCAGCGGCAAGCAGGTCAGTAAGTCCCGCAATCGCATTAAGGTTCTCTCCCCAGATGAATTCTGCTGCAAGAACACCTTCAGCGACCTTTCTTACATCTCCACATTCCCAAAGTTCCTTCAAAAGGGCAATGATTGCTGAATCATCGTTAGGAACGATCTCTACATCTCCCCTCTTGCCTCCCTTATAATATGTAATGATGGCAGCAAGACCAAGGACAAGTCCCTTTGGAAGTTCACCCTTACGTTCAAGATATGTCTTTAATCCAGGAAGGTCACGGGTCTTGTATTTAGGGAATGAATTCAGCATGATGCTGGTGACGAAATGCTTGACGAATGGATTGACAAAACGTTCGATCACCGAATCCGCGAAATCCTGCAGTTCCTGCTTAGGAAGATTCAGAGTTTCCATAAGCTCTCCATACATTACCTTCTTCACGAAAAGTCCCGTTTCCGGATCCTCGACACACTCCTTAACTGTGTCAAGACCAGAAAGATAACCTACTGGAGAAAGTACGGTATGAGGGCCATTCAAGAGAGTTACTTTTCTTTCATGATATGGGGCTTCGCTTGGAACGAAAAGGACATTGAGGCCTGCCTTGTCTGCAGGGAATTCCTTTGCCACAGACTCAGGTGCCTCGATAACCCATAGATGGAAGATTTCACCTTTTACCACAAGGTTGTCGCTGAACCCGATTCTCTGATGAATCTGCTCGATAGTATCCCTCGGATAGCCAGGAACAATACGGTCAACCAATGTGCAGTACACACCACAAGCTTCTTCGAACCATTTCTTGAACTCATCTCCAAGCTGCCATAGTTCGATATACTGATATATACACTTCTTCAGTTCCTTACCGTTCAGGAAGATCAGTTCACACGGAAGGATGATGAATCCCTTAGCAGGATCTCCATTGAAATGCTGGAATCTGTGATACAGCAGCTGGGTAAGTTTTCCAGGATAAGAAGAGGCAGGCCTGTCTTCAAGTCGGCATGAAGGATCAAAAGCGATTCCTGCTTCCGTAGTGTTTGATATGATAAAACGGATGTCAGGATTCTCGGCCAATGCAAGATATTCATCAAACTGGGTATATGGATTCAATCCTCCATTGATGACATCTATCATCTGGATAGAATCTACAGCCTCACCCTTATCTATTCCCTGAAGATTGACATGATACAGTCCGTCCTGAGAATTCAGCATATCGACCATACCCTTGTCTATCGGTTGTACAACAACGACACCGGCATTGAAATCAGTCTTCTGGTTTGTATTCCAGATGATCCAATCCACAAATGCACGAAGGAAATTTCCTTCACCGAACTGGATTATCTTTGTAGGATACTGATTGGCTTCAGCCGTCTTTCTGTTCAATGGTTCCATAGTGATTAGATTATATGATTATACTTATAATATCTTGTTTACAGCGGCTCTGAGAGTTATTTTTCACAAATATATAAAATTTCCGTGTCCGTTCACGGAAATTTTAGTATATTTATCCCCAGTTGATAATTTTTCAAAGATTTTTGGAAGATTGTCTTATTTAGCAAACATTAAATAACTGATAATATGGACTTCTTATCAAAAGTAAAGGAAAACATCGACGGTTTGACAGGAAACCGCCCTTTCATCCACGATGATTTCATGCTCACCAATGATTTTGCCCGTGAGCTGTACCATGAGAGTGCAGAGAAGATGCCTATCATCGACTATCACTGCCACCTTGTACCGAAAATGATTGCTGACAACTACCAGTTCAAGGACCTTACGGAAGTCTGGCTTGGAGGTGACCATTATAAATGGAGAGCGATGAGAGGAAACGGAGTACCTGAGGAATTCATCACAGGTGCACGCGGTAGCTATGAAAAATTCGAAAAATGGGCAGAGACTGTTCCTTATACAATGAGGAATCCTCTCTATCACTGGACCCATCTTGAACTTGCAAGAGTATTCGGTGTATATGATCTTCTGAGCCCTAAGACCGCACGTGCCATCTATGACGAATGTTCGGCAAAGCTTCAGACAGAAGAGTTCCGCGGACAGGAACTGATGAAGAGATTCAACGTAAAGGTAGTCTGCACGACAGATGACCCGGCAGATACTTTGGAATTCCATAAGAAGATCAATGAGAATCCTTTTGGAGTCAAGGTCCTTCCGGCATGGAGACCGGACAAGGCTATGGTAATTGAAAAGCCGGAGCAGTACAAGGAATATATCAAGAAGCTCGGCTGGGTATCAGGCATGGAAATCAACAATTACCAGGACCTTCTGGACGCACTTCAGAAACGCCACGACTTCTTCCATGAAATGGGAAGCCGCCTTTCCGACCACGGTCTGGAGACCTTCTACGCTGAGGATTTTGAGATGGATGAAATCGACAAGATCTTCCGCAACACACTCAAAGGAAAGAAACCGACCAAAGAAGAGGTCCTCAAGTTCAGAAGTGCGATTCTGCTTGATTTCGCACGTATGGATCATGCCAAAGGCTGGGCTCAGCAGTTCCATATCGGAGCGATCCGAGACAACAACACAAGGATGTTCGACATCCTCGGACCGGACACTGGATATGACGCGATCCACGACGTACAGTGTGCTGCAGCAGGCCACAAGTTCCTCAACAAGCTCGCCATGGAGGACAAACTCACCAAGACAATCCTCTATAACCTCAACCCGAAGGATAATGAAGTCCTCGCCACAATGGCATATACATTCAACGACGGCACATGCCCTGGCAAGATTCAGTTAGGATCCGGCTGGTGGTTCCTCGATCAGGAGGACGGTATGAGAAAACAGATGAATGCCTTATCGTCGCTCGGACTGCTCAGCAGATTTGTCGGAATGCTTACTGACTCACGCAGTTTCCTCTCTTATCCTCGCCACGAATATTTCCGCCGCATCCTCTGCAGCGTAATCGGTGAAGATCTTGAAAAGGGTAAGCTTCCTAAGAGCGAGATGGAATTCCTGCACCAGATGGTCAAGGACATTTCATATAACAATGCCGACAGATACTTCAACTTCTAAATTAAACTAAACGGCCTGCTCCAGTTGAGCAGGCCGCTTAGTTTAATTATGTTTCAGATTCGAGTCAAGAAAATCTGTGATAAAGGACTGTACATCCTTTCCACAATGATGTCCGCCATCAAAGAAGACTGTCTGCAAGGGCTCAAATGGAGGTTCCATGTATTTCCCTGCACGCCTGTTATAGTCGGAATAATGATTCTGAAGCTTTCCGAAAGCAATCTGCACCCTGTCGACCGGGAAAAGGTGATCTGCTGTTCCGCTCATAAAAAGCATAGGTTTAGGGCAAAGATAACTGCCGATATCACCGAAATCCATCCTGTCACGCATCGGCTGTATCCTCATGGACAGATCTGATGCATTATCGGCATCATAGCCTTCAAGAGTAGTCATCCATGATAATGCCACCCCACACTTCACATCCTTACAGAAGGCCGACAGCAACCAGCAGCGATGTGCCCCCATAGAGAATCCGAAGGCACCGATATTCCTTTTGTCTACAAAAGGAAGCTTTTCAAGAAGTCTGACAGATGCTATATCATCCTTGAGTATCCTCTCAGCCCATATATCGCCAAGCATACGGATGGAATCATATACCTCCTTCTGCCCATCATAGACCTGTCTCTTGATTGTTTTCAGCTGTTTCCTGTCGGTAGCCGACAATTCCTTACTGCCCGTAAAAGACATTTCGGACCATTTCTGAGCAGCCTCGGAAGACCGTTCACCCCAATACAGGGCGTCGGTCACAAGAACCACATATCCCAATGATGCCAGGGAATCAGCCATATGGACACCATCGAAATACTTCCCCACCCATTGGAGGGAAGAACGGAAGACATGGTCATCCACACCATCCGGCAGTGCGGCAGGAAGTGGCCTGACCAGTTTTTCCTTACCTATATCAAAACGTGCCCCGTGATCATGGAGCATCACTATTGCCGGACATCTGTTAATAAAAGATGCGGCATCAGGAACGAGAAGATATGCTCTTATACGTTCCTGATCCGCATTGAATTCTATCAATCTGCATTCGTAACCTTCACGCTGTTCAACATATAGTTTCCTGACCCTTGTAGAAGTGGCCTTTCCAAGATCCGGAACATAGAATTCACCATCCTGTCCGAATGAAAGGCAAGGCAGAAATATGCACAACAGCACAACAAGTAGTCTGCAGACATTCATTTCAGAGGAAATTCTCTATTCAGCCATCAGTTTCTTGTACTTGAACCTCTTAGGCTCATCATTTCCGAGACGACGTTTCTTGTTTTCCTCATATTCGGAATATGTACCTTCGAAGAAGTAGACCTGAGAGTCACCCTCGAATGCCAGAATATGGGTAGCGATTCGGTCAAGGAACCAACGGTCGTGGGAAATCACAACGGCACAGCCCGCGAAATTCTCAAGACCTTCCTCCAATGCACGGATAGTGTTTACATCCACATCATTGGTCGGCTCGTCAAGAAGGAGTACATTACCCTCATCCTTCAACGTCAGAGCAAGATGGAGACGGTTTCTCTCACCACCTGAAAGAATACCGCAGAGCTTTTCCTGATCTGCACCTGAGAAATTGAAGCGGGACACATATGCCCTGGCGTTCACTTCACGCTTGCCCAACTTGACAAACTCGGAATTCTCTGCAATAGTCTCATACACCGTCTTGTCAGGATCGATGCTTCTATGCTGCTGGTCGACATATGCCAGCTTCACAGTCTCACCTATGGTAATCTCACCTGTATCAGGAGTATCAAGTCCCATGATAAGACGGAAAAGAGTGGTCTTGCCGGCTCCATTAGGTCCTATGATACCTACAATTCCTGCAGGAGGAAGCACGAAGTTCAGATTCTCATATAGAAGCTTGTCTCCATAGCCTTTTGATACATTCTTGAACTCGATGACCTTATTACCGAGTCTAGGACCGTTTGGAATGAAGATTTCAAGATTTGCTTCCTTTTCACGTCCGTCATCAGCTGCAAGCTTTTCGTATGCTCCCAGACGGGCCTTTGACTTGGCATGACGGGCCTTCGGTGCCATCCTTACCCATTCCAGCTCACGTTCCAAAGCCTTCCTTCTCTTGCTTTCCTGTTTTTCCTCCTGTGCAAGACGTGTACTCTTCTGGTCAAGCCATGAAGAATAGTTTCCTTTCCAAGGAATACCCTCTCCCCTGTCAAGCTCCAGGATCCATCCGGCAACATTATCAAGGAAATAACGGTCATGCGTAACAGCAATTACAGTACCCTTGTACTGCTGCAGATGGGCCTCGAGCCACTGGATACTCTCGGTATCAAGATGGTTGGTAGGCTCATCAAGAAGAAGGACATCCGGCTGTCTGAGAAGAAGGCGGCAAAGAGCTACACGACGGCGTTCTCCACCACTCAAAGTCGACACTTTAGCATCAGAAGGAGGGCACTGAAGAGCATCCATAGCTCTTTCCAGCTTTGAATCTATTTCCCATCCTCCGCAGTTTTCGATCTTCTCGGTAAGTTCTCCCTGGCGTTCTATCAATGCTGCCATCTCATCATCTGACATAGGCTCGCAGAACTTCAAGTTCACTTCCTCATACTCCTTGAGGATATCCATCACTTCCTGGACTCCTTCCTGGACAACCTCTATCACGGTCTTTTCAGGATCCATCTGAGGTTCCTGTTCAAGATATCCTACAGAGTAGCCTGGAGCCCATACAACCTCACCCTGATATCCGGTCTCGATTCCGGCGATGATCTTCATAAGAGTAGACTTTCCGGCTCCGTTCAATCCGACAATACCGATCTTGGCACCATAAAAGAAGGAAAGATATATATCCTTAAGAATGACCCTGTTATTATGCGGGAGGATCTTGCCCACACCGTTCATTGAAAAAATAATCTTCTCGTCTGCCATATTATTCAGTTTTGCACAAAGATAAGGTTAGAGATCCGATTACACAACTTATTTTTTTCTCTTTCGTCTCTCACGCCTGCACCAGTCACTAGGGTTCTCCTTCATGAAGAGTCTGAAGGCCATATTGAAAGAGACGACAGAATTGAATCCGCTAAGTGCCGCAAGTTCAGAAATCTTCAGATTATCATTATTCCTGAAAGACTCAACGGCAAACATGATTCTGTAATAGTTTACAAACTGACAGAAATTTCTTCCCGTATATTGACTTATAGCCCGTGATATGTAGACTTTATTGGAATATACCACAGAAACCACTTCATTAATCGTCAGTTCACTGCTCAGATACGGCTTCTCATTCTCGAAATACTGCACGACTCTCTCATAAACCTCCTTATAGACGGCATCCATCTTAGACGATTCATTCGGTATCTCCATCCTGGACACCTTCATCGACTCGACGATCCGTCTTTCATGCTTAGGACAAAGTACAAAGACCGATCCGCAGGCAAGCCTGTATGTGAGAGAAGCAGCCATCATTGCCAGAAGGAGAGGAAAGGGAATGAGAATGCCGTGAGGAAGGTTTTCAAAGACAGAAATATATGCAAGCATAATCAGCTGCAACGATATTATATAAAAGGTATCCACGCCAAGACATAGCCATGACCATACAGAAGAGTTCTGCATGACAGAATGGACATCATATATCTTCTTTCCGAAACAATATAGAAATATGGACGAGATCAGGACCACATTCAATATCGTACCATAGACATAGTATCTGCATCCCGGAATTGGAAGCACATTGAAATGACAAAGGAGATTACGCACTGCTGACATTACAAGCATGACGAGAATGCCATATGACAGATAATCCGTAAACGGTTCCTTGCAAATAGGAGAAGATATAAGAATAAGAGGAACCAAGGCCAGAGTCATATAAAACATATATCTGACAGGGACTTCTCCGGGAAGGGCGATATCAGACATAAACAACAATACAAGGGAGAGCATCAGGCATGAAGCCATCCTCATCCGAGGATCAGCTAAAGCAGCATATCTTTTGATTCTGTAAACAATGAAGACAAGCGAAACGGACAATAGAAGCAAAATTAAAAAAGTTAAGAAAATCATTTCAAAAACGGTTAGGTGTTAAACAATCCAATAAGACAAAATTATACAATGTCCCCCTTTCAAGATATCCTGAAAGGGGGACATTCATCTATATTTTTCTTTTTTTTATAGTTTTTTCTTTTTTTTAAGATTTCTTGGCATCTGTCTTGACTTTTATAGTATCAAATCCTTCACCATATACTCCCATTACAGACGATACCGAGAGGAAAGCTGTGGGATCGATAGTCTTGACATATCGTAAAAGGACATTCAGATCGGTCTTTCTGGTCACTACCATGACGATATTCCGGTCTGTTTTTGAGAACCATCCTTTCGCAGGTATTATCGTTACCCCTCTTTTCATGTCGTAAGCAATGGCATCGGCTATCTCCTGATACTTATTTGTAAATATAAACGCCTGCACCGATTGCTTCGATCCAGAGAGATACAGGTCGATAGCATATCCGCTTACGGTCACCTGAACAAGACCATACACGGCAATGGCAAGCTTATCTGGGAAACTTACCAGATCACCTGTTTCCGTATATGAAGGGAAAAGCATTGAAGAAAGGATGATCATCACATCTATTATAAGTATCACCCTTCCTGGAGAGGCATTCTTAAACTTGCACCATATCAATGCGATTATATCTGTTCCGCCGGAGCTTCCTCCCTGAGAGATTGACAAGCCTATTCCTACACCTGACATTACACCGCCCAGAAGGGTACATAGCATCTTCCCGTTTGACATGGCAAAAGCATTGATGAAATCAACCGGTACAACTGCCGGCATGACATTCAACAGAAGCGAAGTAATGACAATTGCATATACCGTCTTCCATCCGAATCCTGTACCCAATATCTTGATCGCAATCAAAAGCAGAATAACATTTATAACGAAATAGGAATATCCCATCGGAATATTCGTAGCATAGTAGAGAATAGCAGAAAAACCAGAGACTCCACCACCCACGAGGTTATTCGGGATAAGGAATATAGTCCAGCCAAGAGCGTATAACAGCAATCCTAAAGAAATTAAGGAATACTCTTTGATTGTCCTCCAGACAGATGTCTTTAAAAGTTCCATTTTACAACTTATCTTTCTAAAAATTTAATTTTGAGATCTGGTCTTCTTAATGCCTGTCTTGACTTCTTCGAAGCCTTCACCAAAGACACTCATGGCAGAAGAAACAGAGACAAAGGCACTTCTATCAATTTCCTTTACAGCACCAAGAATCTCATTCATCTGGTATTTCCTGACTACCACAAGAAGTACCTTGCTTTCCTGCTGGGAATACCATCCTACAGAATTCAGAGCGGTCACACCACGTTTGGCCGTATATATAAGATACCTGGCAATTTCCTCATATTTTGAGGAAAATATCAGTATCTGTACAGTAGACTTATTGCCAAGCAGGACATAATCCACTCCGAATGAGAATCCTAGCATAATCAGATAGGCATATATCATGTCCACCAGTCCCTTATCGGGAACTATAAGCAAAGAAGATATGATGAAAAGGTCAGTAAACAAGTAAACCCTTCCAGGAGACACAGGCCAGTATTTGTTGATCAGCATGGCTATTATGTCAGTACCTCCCGAACTTCCTCCGCGCAACAACACAAGACCCAGACCGACTGATTCCATGGCTGCTCCAACCAGAGCCACGAGAATCTTTTCATCCATCAGGACCTCAAGTTCCGGAAAGCGTGGAAGCAACTCAAACAGGACGGATGTCAGCCCTATAACATAAATTGTCTTGAATCCGAATGCTTTACCAAGTACGGTAAAACCTACAATAAGGAGAAAAATATTGATTATCGGATATGACCAACCCACAGGAATGGCTCCTCCTGTCGCATATTGTATGATAGTACATAAACCGGTCAGTCCTCCGCTGGCCAGACCGTTCGGAATAATGAACGAAGTCCAGGCCAGACAGAACACGACCGAACCGACAGTCATAAGGAAATAATCCCACAGAATTGCCCAGATCTTACTGCTTTTCATCTGTCAGACAAGCTTATTTTACAACAATGTTAACTATCTTTCCCGGTACTACGATTACCTTGACGATATTTCCGCCAGCCACATACTTAGCAGTCTGCTCCAAAGATCTGACATGTGCATCAACATCCTCCTTGGACATATCGAGAGGAAGATCAACCGTGAATCTGGTCTTACCATTGAATGAAACTGCATATGTGCATGAGCTCTCAATGGTATAAGCCTCAACATACTCAGGGAATGCCGCATAAGTAATGCTTTCCTTATGTCCGAGTGCCTCCCAAAGTTCCTCGGCAATATGAGGAATGAAAGGAGAGAGAAGAATCACGAGAGGTTCAAGTATCTCTTTCTTGTTGCATTTCAGGTCATACAGTTCGTTTACTGCTATCATAAATGCACTCACAGCCGTATTAAAAGAGAATGCCTCGATATCAGCACGAACCTTTCCAATAAGCTTATGAAGTGACTTGAGTTCCTCAGGACCAGCCTTCTCATCTGTAACGACAAGTCCGTCCCTGTCATAGAACAATCTCCATACCCTCTTGATGAAACGGTTGACACCGTCAATACCATTCGTATCCCACGGCTTGGCCTGCTCAAGAGGACCAAGGAACATTTCATAAAGTCTCAGAGTATCAGCACCGTAAGTATCGCATATCATATCCGGATTCACGACATTGAACATGGATTTAGACATCTTTTCAATAGCCCATCCGCAGATATATTCACCATCCTCAAGAATGAATTCCGCATTAGCGAAATCAGGCATCCAGTTACGGAAAGCCTCCAGGTCAAGACGGTCATTGCGGACAATATTGACATCCACATGAATCTCTGTCGTCTCATACTGGTCTTTCAGTCCATATGACACAAATGTATTGGTATTGATGATTCTGTAAACAAAGTTTGAACGTCCCTGGATCATACCCTGGTTGATCAGTTTCTTGAAAGGCTCCTTCTCACATACATAACCGAGGTCATAAAGGAACTTGTTCCAGAAACGCGAGTAGATAAGATGTCCTGTAGCGTGCTCTGTTCCACCGATATAAAGGTCTACATTCCTCCAGTACTCATCGGCCTCAACACTTACAAGGGCCTGATCGTTGTGAGGATCCATATAACGGAGATAATAGGCGCTGCTGCCAGCAAAACCCGGCATGGTACTCTTCTCGATAGGACAACCTTCATATGTCCAGTCCTTGGCACGTCCCAGAGGCGGCTCACCTGACTCTGTAGGAAGATACTTGTCTACCTCAGGAAGCTCAAGAGGGAGCTTGTCAAACGGCATAGGAGTAGCGATATCATCCTTGAAATACATAGGGAACGGTTCACCCCAATATCTCTGACGGGAGAAGATTGCATCACGAAGACGATAATTTATCTTTCTATGTCCTATGCCATGCTTCTCGACATAATCGATTGCTGCCGGAATCGCCTCCTTGACTGTCATTCCATTGAGGAAGCCGGAATTGCACATGACGCCTTCCTTGGCATCAAAGCTTGATTCACTGACATCGCAGCCCTCGATAAGAGGAATTATCGGAAGATTGAATGTCTTGGCAAAGGCATAGTCACGGCTGTCATGGGCTGGAACAGCCATGATTGCACCGGTTCCATAACCTGCCAGTACATATTCAGAAATCCATACAGGCACTTTGTCACCTGTAAGAGGATTTATCGCATATGAGCCGGAGAACACACCCGTAACCTTTCTTGTTTCTGTCATTCTCTCCCTCTCGGTCTTCTTCCTTGCCATCTGCAGATACTCTTCGACTGCAGCAGACTGCTCTGGAACAGTAAGTTTCTCCACCCACTCGCTTTCCGGAGCAAGCACCATGAATGTGACGCCGAAAACAGTGTCTGCACGAGTAGTGAAGATCGTCATATCGTATTCCTCTGTACCGTTGCTTACCTTGAAGACCATTTCTGCACCCTGACTCTTTCCGATCCAGTTACGCTGCATATCCTTAAGGGAATCTGTCCAATCAAGTCCCTCCATATCCTCAAGGAGTCTTCCTGCATATGCAGACACCCTGAGCTGCCACTGTGTCATCTTCTTCTGTTCAACAGGATGTCCTCCCCTGACAGAATAACCTTCCTTTACTTCATCATTGGCAAGTACGGTTCCAAGTGCCGGGCACCAGTTAACTGCAGTTTCTCCCTGATAGGCAATACGATACTGCATAAGGACATCTGACTTCTCCTTATCAGAGAATGACTTCCACTGTTCTGCACTGAATGATCTGACGTCACCACATGCTGCATCAACGGACAAATTTCCTTCTGCAGCAAACAAAGCCTCAAGTTCCTCAATCGGACGTGCCTTCTGGAGTGAATTGTCATACCAGCTTCCGAACATCTTGAGGAATGCCCACTGAGTCCATTTGTAATAACCAGGATCACATGTGCGGACTTCCCTGTCCCAGTCATATGAGAATCCGATTCTGTCAAGCTGCTCACGATAGCGTGCAATATTCTTCTCTGTTGTCGTAGCAGGATGCTGGCCGGTCTGGATCGCATACTGTTCTGCAGGCAGTCCGAATGCATCATATCCCATCGGATGGAGAACATTGAAGCCACACAAGCGTTTGTAACGGCTGTATATATCGCTGGCGATATAGCCAAGAGGATGACCGACATGAAGACCAGCACCAGACGGATAAGGGAACATGTCAAGAACATAATATTTCGGCCTTGAATTGTCTATCTCGGCCTTGAAAGTATGGTTTGCAGCCCAATAAGACTGCCATTTCTTCTCAATTTCCTTGAAATTATAATCCATGTCTATATATAATTTAAATTATTTCCTTATTCCAAAACTTGACTTTCCGCCCTTTCTTTCGAGCTTGAACTCAATTGTCACGCTCATTGAAGACCGGACTTTATTCCCTTTTACTCTTCCAGGTCTCCACTTAGGTGATGCACTGACGACCTTGACTGCCTCTGCATTCAATTCTTCAGAAACACCCCTCAACACTCTTACATCAGAAACCCTTCCATCCTTTTCTATGATGAAGTCCACTACTACTCGTCCCTGAACACCTTCACGCACTGCCTTTTCCGGATATTTCAGATACTGGTACACCCACTTCTCCATAAACTGTCTCGGGTCTGCACTATTAAGAAACATCGGTCTCTGGTCACAATCATAATATGCCACTACATCATCATAAGCCGGACCTCTAGGAGCCACCTTTGATGAGCGGAAAGCTATTTCTTTGTCTGTAGCGGACATCTCAACAATAAAATTGTAGATGTATTCCAGTTCTCTTTCCATCATATCATAGCTCAACAGAGACGGAGTATCCTTATCGGTATTATGCTCAGGATATCGTCCTGTAGTGAACAAGACAGAAGGAATCTCTTTGGAATAGAATGCCCTATGATCAGAAGGATATGGTTCCTCGGAAGTGATTTCCGGAACAACAGGCTGAAGTCCGGAGGACACTTTGACGATAAGGTCATTCATATCAAGGTTTGAAGATGTGTATGCATAGAAACCATTATAACCGGTTCCCAGCATATCCAGGTTGACCATTGCCTTGATGTCATCAACATCCTTGAAAGACCTGTTCAGGAAATACCATGAGCCTGCAAAAGTATCCAGAGAACTGCCAAAAGCTGCAAAGATTACAGACCTTCTGAACATTATCCGGTTCATTCTGACTCTATCGGCAAGCTCGAGAAGAATTGCAAGTCCGGAAGCATTTCCATTCGCACCATAATAAATACGTTCCACAGGCTCACCGTCAACCGTCATAGTCATCGTCCCGAGATTATCCAATCTGGCACCAACTACAATATATTCATTCTTCAATTTCTTGTCATAGCCCTGAACAACAGCAACGACATTTCTGGATGTCATAATGGAATCTGCATCCATCTTTCTTCCGAAGAGGTCTCCCCCTTCAGGCGAAAGCATATCCAATCCATACTCTTTGAAAACAGTCTCCACATATTCAGCTGCTAGCTTTTCGCCTTCCGAGCCTGACTTCCTTCCATCCATGGCTGCTGCAGCCAGATTACGCACATGAGTCTTCAACACAGTAACCGTCTCACTGTCGTACAATTCATCATACACAGCATCGGTACGATATTGTGCAAAAGAAGACACAGTCAGCAACAGCGTCATCAAGGACAAGAAAAAATTATTCTTCATACTTACTCATTCAGAAGAATCCACACATCATTTGGACAGAATGTCTCCTTCCTGACTTTCTTCAATGCATCAAGAGCATCCTGCAGATTGTTGACCGGACATAAACCCACCGCAATCAAACCATTTCGAAAACTGATCAATGCCGGTTTATAACCAAAGGATGATACTTTCTTTAAAAGAGCTTCCGCATTTGTTCTGTGTCTGTATGAGCCGATTATGATATAATATCTGGCCTCCAGCTTTGTTGTGAACAAGCCACCCAGCTTAGCCGGATTCAGAATCGTACCTCCATTCTGGCGAATACCTTCAAGGGCAGCCAGAGAGTCTAATGCCGCAAGAGAATCTCTCATCATCCTTTCTGCCTGTTTCAGAGAGTCAAGACGTGCCTGTTGGGCAGCCTCCTCTATACGCAAAACTTCAATTCTCTTATTCTCAATCATATCACTGGTCGGTCTGCCTGCAAGTTTCCTCAAGAAATCACAGCCAGTCAGCATTAACAGAGATGATATGGCAAGCAGTATCAACGATTTTTTCATATTCATCACTACTCTTTCAAAAATTGCACATTCGTGCAAATTTAAATAATTAATGGTCTGAGACAAAATAAAAATGATATATTTGCAGAGTATCTGAAAACTGGCAGCTTTGAAAATCCCAAGAGCCCTCATAGACAGAGTCTTGACCTTAACCGCCATTATATTCACAATGTGCGGGTGGTCTGCTGGTGCACAGACATTGAACCTTCCATCAGAATGGATGGAAAACCAAAAGATCGCAAGGCCTCTTTACAAAGCTGACACTCTTACTATATGCATCATGGGGGATATCATGATGCATACGGCACAAATCGAGAATGCCGCGGTAAAAGATGGAGATTACACCTTCAACACCTACTTCAGCCTGATTCAGGACAGACTTGAAGAGGCCGATCTGACAATTGCAAACATGGAGTTCACTTTAGGTGGCCCTCCATACACAGGATACCCGTCATTTTCCGCTCCGGACCAGTTTGCGGAATACGTCGCGGAATCAGGTATAAACGTTTTTCTGATGGCCAATAACCACATATTCGACAAAGGCAGCAAAGGGGCGGCAAGGACATTGGAACAGTATGACAGACTGGCACTTACACATGGCATCAGATATTGCGGTATAGCAAAGGACGCGGAGCAGAAAGATATCATTCATCCTTTACAGGTCAGGATGAAAGGAATGAAGATTTCACTGATCAACTTCACTTACGGCACAAACACAGGCGGCTCAGAAGCATGGCCGAAGGTCAATTACATGAACGACAAGACATCCCTTCTTGAAGCGTTGAGAAAAGCCGAAGGCAGCGACCTGACACTTGTTCTTCCCCATTGGGGCAATGAATATGAGTTAACCCACTCATCAGGTCAGGAAGACATGGCCAGATGGCTTATAGAAAATGGTGCAGATGCGATTATCGGAGCCCATCCCCATGTCGTCCAGGACTCCGAATTCATTGAAGATATACCTGTAGTGTATTCACTTGGGAATGCTGTCTCCAACATGAGTGCTCCAAACACGCAGCTTGGCATGATTGCTACTATAAAGATGGTCAGGGAAACAGACGGTGATGTCAGGATGCTGCATCCCGAACTCACATGGACATGGTGCTCAAGACCAGGCGGCTTCTGCAACTCATACATAATCATTCCAGTAGAAGAGTATCTGGATAGACCGGAAGAATGGAAGAACAGGAATGATTACACAAAGATGGTCGCCACATATAAAAGAGTCAAGGAAATATTTAGGAACAGAACAATATAATGAAGACAAGAAAGACTATACTGCTTGAAGCAATCGACCCTATAGAAATCTACGGTCCAGGGAACAAGATTCTGGAAGCACTCTGCGGCTATTTCCCTAATCTGAAGGTAGCGGCAAGAGGTAATGAGATTATCCTGGAAGGAGATGATCAGGATACTGAAGAGTTCAGTAGGAAGGTCAATATGCTGATTGAACGCAGGAAACACAAGATGAATCTCACTCCATACGACGTAGAAGACATCTTTGACGGAGAAAGCACTCCTGACAGATTCAAGCTCAACGGAGATTCTGTCATAGTCCACGGAAATGACGGCAAGCCTATCAAAGCCCGTAACCGGACACAAGAGGAGATGGTAAAGGCATATTTCGAGAACGACCTCATCTTTGCCATAGGCCCGGCCGGAACAGGAAAGACCTATATTGCCATCGCATTGGCAGTAAGGGCACTGAAAAACAGGGAGATCAAAAGGATAATCCTGACGCGTCCGGCTGTGGAAGCAGGAGAAAGACTCGGATTTCTGCCCGGAGACCTCAAAGACAAACTGGACCCATATCTTCAGCCTCTATATGATGCTTTAGGTGACATGATTCCGGCCAAAAGGCTGCAGGATTTCATGGCTGAAGGCACCATTCAGATTGCTCCACTCGCATACATGAGAGGACGTACATTGGACAGGGCATGCGTAATCCTGGATGAAGCTCAGAACACAAATCTGGGACAGTTGAAGATGTTCCTTACAAGAATGGGATGCGATGCAAAATTCATTGTAACCGGAGATGCGAGTCAGATTGACCTGCCGAACAGAAAAGATTCCGGCCTGCTGAAAGGAATCGAGCTGACACGCAGCATAAAAGGTATAAAGACCATCACCTTCAGAAACGAAGACATCGTAAGACATCCTCTTGTAGCAAAGATCGTCAAGGCATTCGAAAAAGGGGAACCGGCTTAACCGATTCCCCTTTTATTATTGAATTACAACAAAATTACTCAGCCTGACCGCTCTTTACGACTGCATCGTACTTGTCATATCCTTCCTGATACTTGGCTTCCTTGTCACGGAAACGGTAGCAGATATTCTTGAGATATTCAGCTACATTGACTCTGATTCCGTTATCCTTTGACACCTCATATGCCTTTACAAATGGCTCATAAGCATCGATGAGAGCCTTCTCAAACTGCTCTACGAGCACCTGATACTTAGCATCATCATATTCATTTGCAGCCTTGTCCTGGATCTCGATAGCTATGTTATAGAACATGATACCCTTGCCGATGAATCCGAACTCATATTCAGGATTTACACCCTGGCATGCGTCATAAGCTGCAACAGCCTTAGCAAGATAGTCCTCTGCATTCTCAGGATCTGCCTGACGAAGCTCATTATAGATGTTACCCTCAACATAATAGAGAGAAGCATTGTTCGGCTCATTTGCCTTGGCAGCATTGATAAGTTCGAAAAGTCTGTCTGGGTTCTGCTTGTTTTCAAGGTAGTAGTTGATCAGACCGATAAGGATACTCTGGCTCTGTGGGAACTTTGCAAATCCCTGCTCAAGGACATCTCTTGAGGCATCCTTGTCACCAAGGTTCACATATACGTCTGCAAGCTTTGCAAACACTTCGCCATCCTCATAATAATACTCGGCAGCAAGACACTGCTCAAAGCACTTCTTCGACTTTTCATAATCCTTTACCATCCAAGCAGTGAAACCAGCATTATAGATGGCAGCTGTATCAAGTCTTGCAAGCGGTTCAGTCGCAGAAGCCTCAGCAGCCTTCTCGAAAAGCTGGCTTGCACCTGCAAGGTTTCCGAAAGTATAGCAGTTCATACCGTCATTAAGGTAGCCGTTTGCAATCTTCTCAAGGCCTGCAAGGATATCCTTGGTCTTAGATTTCTTTGCATCGACTTCATAAGCCTTCTTGAATGCCTCAAGAGCACCTGCAAGAGGTTCCTCCACTACCGGTGCAGTGACATTTATGATTGCAAGCTGTCCGTTTCTGTTGAAATAGAACTCCTTGTCAGCAAATGTCTGCTTTTCGTATGGCTCGCCTGAAAGTTCAACAACCTCTACAGAAAGCGGCTGCTCGTTAGCCATAATAAGCTGAAGTTCCTGCTTGCTTGCACCGATCCATGCAGAACCAGCTGGTGCGTTGTAAGCATCCATATAAGAATTTGCAAGCTTAAGCCAGGTAGCGACCTTTGTTGCCTTCTTTGCATCCTGGGCAGCAGCCTTTGCGCTCTCAACCGCCTTCTTTGCTGCGGCTGGAGTCTTGACTTGTGCATCAGCGAACTGAACTGAAAGAAGCACTGCTAATGCGATCAAAATTCTCTTCATAGCTAATTGATTTTAATATAGTTATAGATTATTCACTTATTTCTTCCGTTGACTCTTGAGTATTGTCATCCTCATTTTTGCTGACTGCAGATACTGCAGCAATTGAATCACCATCCTTGATATTGATAAGACGTACACCCTGGGTTGCACGACCTGCAATCCTGATGTCTGACATCTCCATTCTGATGGTGAGACCTGAGCGGTTGATTATCATCAGATCATTTTCATCGGTTACGTTCTTCATCGCCACAAGACTTCCCGTCTTTTCTGTGATATTCAGAGTCTTTACTCCCTTTCCACCACGGTTGGTCTTACGATATTCATCAAACTCGGAACGCTTGCCATATCCATGCTCACTGACAACGAGAATACTATGTGCAGAAGCATCTTCTGCAGAAGGATCATAGGTTATCATTCCGATTACCTCATCATCTTCATCAATATTTATGCCACGTACTCCGGAAGCGGTTCTTCCCAATGCTCTCGCATCATTCTCATCAAAGCGGCAACAACGTCCCTTGCGTCCTGCGAGCAGGATTTCGCTATGGCCGTTTGTGAGTACTGCATCCAGAAGTTCATCGCCGTCACGAACAGTTATGGCAATCACACCGTTTGCACGAGGGCGTGAATATGCCTCAAGAGACGTCTTCTTGATGATTCCCTTCTTGGTACCGAGAACGATGTAATTATTGTTCACGTACTCCTCGTCCTTGAGATTACGCACATTGAGATAAGTCTTCACCTTATCGTCCGGTTCGATGTTGATCACATTCTGGATCGCACGTCCCTTCGATGCACGCGATCCTTCAGGGATTTCATAGACCTTAAGCCAGTAACAACGTCCGTTCTGCGTGAAAAGGAGCATCGTACTGTGCATGTTTGCTACATATATATGCTCGATGAAGTCTTCGTCACGTGTCGCGCTTCCCTTCATTCCTACACCACCCCTGTTCTGAGTCCTGTACTCTGTAAGTGATGTCCTCTTGATGTATCCCAGATGCGAGATCGTAATCACTACATCCTCATCCGCATAGAAGTCTTCCGGATTGAATTCTTCTGCAGAAAGCGCGATTTCAGTCCTTCTTGCGTCACCGTACTTTTCCTTCATCTCCATGGTCTCATCCTTGATGATACCGAACTGAAGTGCCTCATTGGCAAGAATATCCTCGCAATAATGAACAAACTTCATCAGTTCATCATACTCGCTCTGAAGCTTCTCCCTTTCCAGACCTGTAAGCTGGCGGAGTCTCATCTCCACGATGGCACTAGCCTGTACCTCTGAGAATCCGAACGTCGCAATGAGTTCATTCTTGGCATCCTCTACACTCTTTGATGAACGGATGATATTGATTATCTGGTCAATCACATCAAGAGCCTTCAAGAGTCCCTCAAGGATGTGAGCCCTCTTGCGTGCCTTTTCAAGATCGAACCTTGTCCTACGGAGGACAACTTCATGTCTGTGTCTTACGAAATACTTGATGAGATCCTTGAGATTCAAGGTACGAGGACGTCCGTTTACCAGAGCCACGTTGTTCACAGAGAAACTTGACTGGAGAGGAGTGTACTTGAACAATGTGTTCAGAACCACGTTTGAGTTAGCATCCTTCTTGAGACGGATGACGACGCGGACACCCTCCATGGTAGTCTCGTCATTGATATATGCGATACCTTCGATCTTCTTGCTCTCTACAAGTTCAGCGATCTTCTCGATCATCTCCCTCTTGTTGACCATGTATGGGATCTCGGTCACTACTATCGTCTCCCTTCCTGAATCACTGACCTCGATTTCAGTCTTCGATCTGATTACGATGCGGCCTCGTCCTGTCTCAAAAGCATCCTTTATGCCCTGACGTCCCTGGATTATACCTCCTGTAGGGAAATCCGGTCCTTTGACATAATGCATGAGCTCCTCGACGGTGATCTCAGGATTGTCGATATATGCACAGATCGCGTCACAACACTCTGAAAGGTTGTGAGGTGCCATATTTGTCGCCATTCCGACTGCAATACCTGAAGAACCGTTCAAAAGAAGAAGCGGCAGCTTCGTTGGAAGTACTGTAGGTTCCTGAAGCGAGTCGTCGAAGTTGTTCTGAAAATCAACGGTATCCTTTTCAAGGTCAGCAAGCACCTCGTCAGAAAGTTTTGAAAGCTTAGCCTCCGTATATCGCATCGCAGCCACCGGGTCACCGTCCATTGAACCGAAGTTACCCTGTCCGAAGACAAGAGGATACCTAAGGCTCCAGTTCTGTGCCATTCTGGCCATCGCATCATAGACACTTAAATCACCATGAGGATGATACTTACCCAAGACCTCACCGACTATACGGGCTGACTTCTTTGTCTGGCTGGACCATGTCAGTCCGAGTCCCTCCATGCCGAACAGCACTCTCCTATGCACAGGCTTCATTCCGTCACGCACGTCAGGAAGTGCTCTTGACACGATTACAGACATCGAGTAATCTATGTAGGCACTCCTCATCTGCTGATCGATATTGACCTGCTCAATCCTACCTGTTTTTACCTCATTTTCCATATATGATAAATACTTTTGTCCTTTAATACATATCTTGGCAAAGTTACAAAAAAAATAGTAATTTTGTGCAATCAATATTGACAAATATGGAAATCAGCATATCAGACGAACTCAACTCCATCATCAACTATTCCCGTGAAGAAGCGATGAGGACCGGAAGCTACGGAATTGCCCCGGACCACCTCTTTCTAGGCATCATCAGGCATAGGGAAAACAGTGCCGCGGACTCGCTCATCGGCACCGGCGTAGACATTGAGGAGATGAAGCAGTTCATTGACAGCCACATATTCACCAATGAGCACGTGCCATACTCTGAAATTGAGAATGTAACATTTTCGAGGGGTGCACAGAATGTGCTGAGCTTCACGATTCTGGAGGCGACAAGACTGAAAAGCAGACAAGCATCGTCACAGCATCTGATTCTTGCCTTATGCCGTGCAGGAGGCTCATACGGAAGCACTTATCTGAAAGACAACGGGGTGGATTACGGAAGACTGTACAGATGGCTCGACAGCAATTCGATGCTTGACAAGGCCGAGGAAGATGAAGTCATGAAAGAAGAGGAGCCCCCGAAGATACGCATCAGGGCTGTCAAGGAAGGCGAAGAACAGGAAGAATCAAAGCTGTCCCCCCTTGAAGAGTTCGGTTATGACATCACCCAGGCGGCAAGGGACGGGAAGCTTGATCCCCTCGTCGGAAGAGAGGATGAGATTCATAGGGTGATCCAGATTCTCGGCAGAAGGAAGAAGAACAACCCCATGCTCGTGGGTGACCCGGGAGTCGGGAAATCTGCAATCGTAGAAGGGATAGCCCTGAAGATAGCTGCCGGCAATATTCCTCCGGTACTTTCAGGCAAGAGACTCATTTCGCTTGACCTGGGAGCTATCATTGCCGGGACAAAATATCGTGGAGACTTTGAAAAAAGACTAAAATCAATAATAAACGAAGTCGCCGCCAATCCAGACGTGATCCTATTCATCGACGAATTCCACACAATTGTCGGAGCCGGAGGTGCATCGGGAAGTCTTGATGCTGCCAACATGCTCAAGCCAGCCCTCGCAAGAGGTGAGATCCAGTGCATCGGAGCTACGACAATAGACGAATTCAGAAAAATTGTCGAGAAAGACGGGGCCCTTGACCGCAGATTTCAGAAGATCACTGTAGAGCATACCGACATCCCGCACACAATTTCGATTCTTAATAAGCTCAAGGACAATTACGAAAGCTACCATAACGTTGAGTTTTCCGAAGAATCTCTTGAAGCTTGCGTAAGGATGTCCGAAAGATATATCACAGACAGATGTCTGCCTGATAAGGCAATTGACGTAATGGACGAAACCGGTTCTATGGTACGTCTGAAGAATCCTTCGAGAAAAGCCGTCGTAAGTGCGGAAGATGTCGCTTCTGTAATCTCTGTAATGACAGGTATCCCTTCAGGAAGGATAGCGGAAAGCGAAGGTGGAAGACTGATCAGGATGAGCGAAAGGTTGAGAAAGAAGATTATCGGACAGGATGATGCCATTGACAAAGTCGTAAAGGCGATACAGAGAAACCGCGTAGGTATCAAGGATCCCGGCAAGCCTATCGGCACCTTCCTTTTCTTCGGTCCTACAGGAGTAGGAAAGACACATCTGGCAAAGGCCCTTGCAGACTATCTCTTTGATTCAGAAGAAAATCTTATCCGTCTGGATATGAGTGAATACATGGAGAAGTTCAATCTCTCAAGGCTTATAGGAGCTCCTCCGGGATATGTAGGATTTGAAGAAGGCGGACAACTTAGTGAACGTGTCAGAAGAAAGCCTTACAGCGTAGTTCTCCTTGATGAAATCGAAAAGGCTCATCCGGACATATTCAACATCCTGCTGCAGATTCTGGACGAAGGAAGACTCACCGACAGCAACGGCAGAACCATAAGCTTCAAGAATACGATAGTCATAATGACATCGAATGTGGGCAGCCGCGAACTGGATGAATATGGCAAAGGCATAGGATTCAGCTCATCCGGAACAAATACACGTAACAACAGAAAGGTCATTCTGGAAAAGGCTGTCAAGAAAGCTTTTCCACCTGAATTCATAAACAGAGTCGATGAGCAGGTCTTCTTCAATCATCTTGAAAAGGATGATATCGGAAAGATCATCGACATCGAACTGAAAGGTCTGAGGCAGAGAGTCAAGGAAGCCGGTTTCGAACTCCACGTCACCAATGCGGCAAAACGCTTCGTCTCAGATGCCGGATATGGCCCAAGCTATGGTGCCAGACCTTTGAAAAGGGCAATACAGAAATATATCGAGGATCCTGTATCCGAACACATCATCGCGGACAGGATGTTTGGCGAAGGATCGCATAATCATGGCTTGAGACTACGCGTAAGCCTCACCAAAGACAAGGAAAACACTATTGTGGAGTGGGCTTAAAGCAGATTGACCTCCTTGATCACAAGGTCCATATCGTTTACAATATCCATAAAAGCCGAGTAGGATGAGTCTGATGCGAACATTGTTCTGATGTCTGTTGTCATTACGTCTGTATTCATAACTTTGATTATTTGGTTCATCTTTATTTCTGACACAAAAGTATAGCAGCAATGTGCCATTTCAAGGCACATTGCTTTTTTGTTGCGGAAAATTTTCAATTTATCGTACAAAAAGTCATAACTTTGAATGACACAGATACACACACAATGGAAAACAGGACAAACTACTCAGACAAACTGGCAAAATATGTCATAATCGCATCCTGCATAGGAATAATAGGAGCACTCTGCTGGTACTTCAGCAGTGTCATAGTGTATGTGCTCGCAGCTGTAGTTGTCTCATTGATTGCTAAACCGGTCATGGGCATACTTAGGAAAATCAAGATCAAAGGAAGGAAATTTCCAGATTGGCTGCTTGCGGCAATCTGTCTCATCACCGTCCTGGGTTTCCTTATCAGCGTCGTAACGATGATCGTTCCTATAGTCAACAGCATAATAAAGGGTATCTCCATAGGCAGCATCGAAAATGCGGCAAGGCATATTGCCCTCCCTCTATCGGAATTCAACGGATTCCTTATCAGTGCGTTCCCTAATCTGGGAGAAGGCTTCAGAATCGAGACGGCACTCATGAATGAACTGCAAAAACTGTTTGATGTGTCCGCATTCTCCTCATTTATAGGGTCAGCGGCCTCGTTCATAACCGACCTCGGTATCGCCATGTTCTCGATTGTCTTCATAAGCTACTTCTTCATCAAGGACGACGGCCTGTTTACAGAAATCATCACCGCCCTGGTTCCCGACAGGCATGAGAAAAACGCAAGAGAAGCCATAAGCGACATAGGTCACCTTCTGTCCAGATACTTTATCGGCGTTATGGTTGAGGTCACAGGTGTAGCACTGATCAACTTCATCGGACTTTGGGCAATTGCAAGACTGAGCGTCGATGCATCACTTGCCATAGCATTCCTGACAGGTCTTCTGAACATAATTCCATACGTAGGACCTTTGGTGGGAGGAGTTCTCGGCACTATCCTGGGGCTTATAATCAAGTACAGCAGTGCCGTACCAGTAGGTCTGGACGTAAGTTTCCTGACGTTCACGATAATTCTTATAGCTATCTTCTGTTTCACGCAGCTCATCGACAATTTCCTATATCAGCCTGTAATCTATTCTACGAGCATCAAGGCGAAACCTCTGGAAATCTTCATCGTGCTGCTTATAGTAGGGCATATCGGAGGGCCTCTGTCGATGATTGTAGCAATCCCATGCTACACAGTGGTCAGAGTCATAGCCTTCAGATTCTTCAGGCATATAAAGGCGATCGACAGGCTCATACCTGAGGACAGGTTCATCAAAAACGAAAACAAAACCAAATAATTATGAGAAGGATATTGATCATTACAGCAAGCATTCTTGCTCTTCTATGCTGCAAGGAAGCATCAGCACAGGAAAACCATCTTGAACCAGATGGAACTTACCTTTTTGTAAAAAGGGACACATGCGACCTGTTTCTGGATATCTACCACCCGGCAAAAGGCAGTAAGACAGTTATTGACGGCAAGAAAAAGCCGACTGTACTGTTCATGTTCGGTGGAGGATTCATCCGAGGCGAAAGAAATGACAAAGGATATAACAAATGGTTCAGGATGCTCACTGAAAACGGCTATCAGGTCATATCCATCGACTATCGCCTCGGCCTGAAAGGATCCGACAAAGTAGGTATAGCCCAGGTCAATGTGCTTGACAAGGCAATACACATGGCCGTAGAAGACCTTTTCAGTGCTACCGCATTCATTGCAGAGAACGCAGATCAGCTGAAGGTAGACCCCTCGAACATAGTAATAAGCGGCTCATCGGCAGGTGCGATTACAGTAATGCAGGCTGAATACGAGATATGCAACAGGACATCGTGGACTTCCACTCTACCTGAAGGTTTCAGATATGCTGGTGTGATGTCGTTCTCCGGAGCCATACTCTCAAGAAACGGTAAGGTAAAGTACGGACTTGACCCTTGCCCTACCCTGATGCTTCACGGAACTGCAGACGAGCTTGTGCCATATGAACAGATCGCCTTCTTCAATCTTGGTTTCTTCGGAGGCGGCAAGCTTATCGAGAGATTCAAGAAATTCGGTCTCAACTACAATATGTACCATTTCATAGATTACGGCCACGAAATAGCAGCATCGATGGAAACGACATTCGACCTCCAGACAACATTCCTGGAGACAAATGTCATGCAGGGCAAGAAGCGTCTTATCGAAGCATGGGTATCAGACCCTGACGTATATAAAGGCGGCGGTCCGCAGTCCAGAAAGGATCTTTACAATTAAGAATTACTCGGCAAGCTTGTCGAGACACAACTCGATAAGCTTGCGTACCTGAGGCTTATAATCCGGATTTGATGCCTTATGATGACGGTGTGCTATGATGCAGCACACCGTTCCTGCATTATGACCCAGGTGGGCTGCAATTCCGGCAATAGCAGATCCTTCCATCTCAAAATTGGTGACCTTTTCTTCTCCAAAACGGAAACTCTCGAACGTATCAAGCATGTCAGGCATTGCCAGAGGCATCCTGAGCACCCTGCCTTGAGGGCCATAGAAACCGGAAGCCGCTATTGTCATACCCTTGTATGTGCAGTCCTTGAACTTTTCTATCATTTTATCCCCTGCCTTGACAAAATACGGATCAGGCAGATGGGAGTTCCATCCTGTGTGTTTCTTGAATGCCTCTTCAATTTCCGGCATTGCAATCCTGTCTCTATCGGCATACCAGTTTAGAAGACCGTCACATCCGACTGAAATATGCGAAAAGACAAAGGCACCCAGAGGGATTTCCGGCTGGATAGCCCCGGAAGTTCCTATACGGAGAATATTGAGAGAACGATGTTCCGGCTTGACCTCACGTGTCTGAAAATCAACATTGGCAAGAGCATCCAGCTCATTCATGACTATATCGATATTGTCTGTACCGATTCCGGTGGAAAGGGCTGTCATCCTGACTCCCTTGTACTTTCCTGTCACAGAAACGAACTCACGGGACTGATGGCGGAATTCCTTTTCCTCAAAATACTCGGCTATCATGTCCACCCTTCCCGGGTCTCCCACAAGAATTACATTGTCAGCCAGTTCTTCGGGACGAAGATGAAGATGGAATACAGATCCATCGCCATTGATGATAAGTTCAGATTCAGCTATTCTCATAATTCATAACGTTTATGGATACAGACTATCCCATTCAATAATCGTTCAAATATAGTTTTTTCATTCGAAAATACCTATTTTTGTCCGACTCAAAAACTTGAATTATCATGTGGCAAAGGATACAGACACTTTTTCTTATGATTGCAACCGGACTTGTCGGTTCAATGCTCTTCTGCAGATTTGCAACCATCATAGGTCCTGACGGTTCCCAAGCGATCATCTCTTACCATGAAAAGATGCCATATCTCACAATGCTTATCATGATGACAACCGCACAGGTTGCAGCAACGGCAAGCTTCAAGTCATTGTTCCTGCAGGCAAGAGTCTGCGTCATTGCCGGATTACTGGCCATCGGATTCCAGATATGGCTTGCAATTGACTTCATCGCCAACAGAGAATCAATGATCTTTTCAATCACAGCCCTGTTCCCGATGGCGGCTGCATTCCTCGACTTCATCTCTGCAAAAAGATCCATGGTCGACGAAATGACCGTCCAGGCAGTGAAAAGTGCCAGAAAGGCCAGAAAGAAGAAAAACGTCAGAGCTTCCTGAACGCCACACAACTGTTATGGCCACCGAATCCCAGTGAGTCAGAGATCGCCATAGTCAATTGAGCCTCGACAGAATGATTCGGAGTGTAATCCAGATCACATTCCGGATCAGGATCATCCAGATGTATAGTAGGAGGAACTTTTCCATACTTCAACGCAAGGACTGAAGCCATGGCCTCTGCAGCACCTGCAGCTCCAAGCATATGTCCTATTGTACCTTTTATCGAACTGATATGAGCCTTATAGGCATCATCACCAAGGGCACATTTGAATGCCTTTGTTTCCATACCGTCATTCAAAGCCGTACCTGTTCCATGTGCACAGATATACAGAACATCATCTGATGTATATCCCGCTTCGTCAAGAGCCATCCTGATGGCGGCAGCCTGAGTCTTTCCGTCCGGACGCGGTGCCGTGACATGATATGCATCACAAGTATTGCCATAACCGCACACCTCAGCTATGATCTCTGCACCTCTTTCCACTGCATGCTCATATTCCTCAAGAATCATGACAGCTGCTCCTTCAGCCATCACAAATCCTCCCCTGTTCTTATTGAAAGGCAAAGAAGCATATGCCGGATCTTCTGATCTGGACAGGGTCTTCGCATTGGCAAATCCCGCTATGCCTATAGGA
This sequence comes from Bacteroidales bacterium, assembly GCA_017625725.1. Lineage (GTDB taxonomy): Bacteria > Bacteroidota > Bacteroidia > Bacteroidales > UBA932 > Cryptobacteroides. The sequence continues at coordinate 35,183 of JAGAKH010000087.1, forward strand.
ATCAAGGATGCTTCAGTTCCTCCTGCAATTATGGCATCGGCATAACCGTGTCTGATGGCACGATAAGCCTCTCCGATTGCATGAGTAGATGTTGCACAAGCTGTTACTACCGGCAGACATGGGCCACATGCATTATTACGTATTGCTATGTTGCCTGAAGCTATATTTGCTATCATGGTCGGGACAAACAAAGGCGACACCCACTTTGCACCTTCCTTTATCAATTTTTCGCATTCACGGAACTGGGTAGAAAAGCCTCCCACACCTGAGCCGACATAAACTCCCAGACGCATCGGATCTATATTACCGTCTTCAGCCGCCTTCAGTCCAGCCTGCTGCATCGCCTGCCATGCGGCCGCTACAGCAAACAATGTGAATTTATCCTGCTTGCGGGCAAAACCAGGTTCTATAGCATAATCTGAAGGATTGAAATCCTTTACCTCACCTGCGATCTTCACAGGAAGATCATCTGTAGGGAAGGATTTTATATAATCAATACCACATACTCCGTCAATAAGGTTCTTCCAGAAAGTAGGGACATCGTTTCCAATCGGAGACACAATTCCACAACCCGTCACAACTACCCTTTTATCCATATATTTCAATATTTTTTAAATATCTGTCGTCCATATTCATACAATTTACAAATATATATATTTTTATGATGACATCCCCTACCGGACTTGATATTTGGGCCAAAAGTCTTAACTTTGCCGCCACTAAAACCTGAAAACGTAGATATGATTACTGAAAAGCTTCCTAAGTATCTGCTTGGGAAATACCAGCTTATCGGTACGGTAACTTTTTCCGTGCTGTTCGCGGTAGTATTCCTCAACATATATATTCCTTTTTCAGAGACTGCATGGTTCGAACTGGGTGACTCCGTCATGTTTCTCCGCACACTCGTATTCATTGCTGCTGCAATAATGATACTTGTATTGAGCAGGTTACTGATGTACAGATCGAAGATGTTGTTCGAAATGACCTATCTCGAATACATAATCTGGTGCTTACTGGAAATCGTTGTAATCAGTGCATTCTATACATGGCTTACAGTCGACATGACTTCTCCTGTCGACGAGTCACATCTGAAGGTTTTCGGAAGATCGTTACTATACGGAAGCATAGCATTGGGAATACCATATCTTATTGCCGGAATGTATTTCGCCATAATTGACAAGAACAACACTATCAGACTGATGAATTACGAGAATGTCGTGACCGATGAACCACAGAAGCCCGACAGTTCTATGCAGAAGATTACGCTTTTCGACAACAGCGGAACCCTTAAGCTGTCAGTAAGTCCGGAAAACCTCTATTATATCGAGTCCGATGATAACTACATAAAAGTCTGGTATACAGATAACAAGGGAGAGCTTAAGCAGTATATGCTACGTTGCAGACTTAAGACAGTAGAAGACAGTTTCAAGGGCAGCGGACTTGTCAGATGCAACAGAAAATACATAGTAAATATCAAGAAAGTCACAATGTTGCGTAAGGAAAGTGAAGGATACGTCCTGGATCTTGCAAACGAATCTATACCGTCCCTGCCTGTAACAAAGACCTACACCGATATTGTATTGAGCTATTTCACTGAGGAGAGTCCTCTTCTTGAACCTATTGAGGATTAATCATCCTGACCGGCTTCGAGTTCACATCCTGTGAAGAAGAAATCTTTTTCTGCCTTATCACGAGTAAAGCAGAAATATGTCATATCGCACATGGAGCACACCTTGCCCTCATGGCTGAGAGTAGCTTCTATAAAAGCGAAATTACGTTTGATTTCCTTGATGCGTCCTCTGATTTCTATGACGACCCCCTCTCCTGTCGGCACGGGATGGCGATACTTCATTGTCAGCTGAGTCGTCATGCCTGCAGTCTGAAGCTTACGGTTGACTATCCAGCCTCCAAGTTCATCCATAAGTGTAGCCTGTATTCCTCCATGAAGAGTCTTGAGCCAGCCCTGATAATCATCATCGGATTTCCAGATGCACACAAGATCATCTCCATCCTCATGGAATTCCATCTTGAGTCCACGCGGATTCTCCGGGCAGCAGGCAAAGCAGTTATATCCCTGTTCCTGAAGCCCGAGATAAGGATTCCGTATCTTCTTCATCTTATTCTGCAGCCTTGAGACGTTCTGCATTCTCGGCAATCTGAAGCTGGTCGATCACATCCTGGATAGCTCCATCCATGAATACCGGAAGATTATACATCGTGTAATTGATACGATGATCCGTCACACGTGACTGAGGATAGTTGTAGGTTCTGATCTTCGCAGAACGGTCACCACCGGCTACCATAGTCTTTCTCTTTGCAGAAATCTCAGCAAGATACTTTTCATATTCAAGGTTGTACAGACGTGTACGGAGTTCGGCAAGAGCCTTGTCAAAGTTCTTGAGCTGGGATTTTTCGTCCTGGCACTGCACCACGAGACCTGAAGGGATGTGGGTAAGACGTATTGCTGAATAGGTCGTATTGACTGACTGTCCTCCCGGACCTGACGAGCAGAATGTATCCTTACGGATATCGTTCATATTCAATTCAATATCAAACTCGTCCGCTTCAGGAAGCACTGCGACTGATGCCGCAGAAGTGTGGACACGGCCCTGAGTCTCGGTCTGAGGCACACGCTGGACACGATGAACACCTGACTCATATTTAAGGACTCCATATACTCCGTCTCCTGAAACCTTGCAGACTATTTCCTTGAATCCACCGGCAGCACCTTCGGCCTGACTGGTGACTTCCATCCTCCAGCCGCGTGTCTCGATGTATTTCGAATACATACGGAAAAGGTCACCGGCAAATATGGCAGCCTCGTCTCCACCAGAACCTCCACGGATCTCAAGGATGGCATTCTTGCTGTCCTGAGGGTCTGCAGGAATGAGAAGCAGCTTGATCTTCTCTTCCCATTCCGGAAGTATCGGTTCGATTTCAGCAATCTCCTCCTTAGCCATTTCACGAAGATCTTCATCCTTCTCTGTCGCAAGGATTTCCTTAGCCATGTCATAGTTTTCAAGAATCTTCTTGAACTCGTTTCCTGCCTCTATGATCGGGGTAAGTTCCTTATACTCCTTGTTGAGCTGAACGAATTTCTTCATATCGGAAATCACTTCAGGGTCAGCAAGCTGTTCCTGAAGAGCCTCATATTTTTCCTGAAGGCCGAGAACCTTCTCCAAAAGTGAATTGTCTGCCATATAGTATCAATGAATTAAGCGTGCAAAGATAATAAAATTATCTGTATTTCATCATAATATGCTGCACTGCCGCCTGAGCACAGACGCAGCCGAAGACCGCCGGGATATAGGATATGGTTCCAACCTGGGACTTCTTGTTCCTGTCCTCACATGGAACTATTGATTCACGGTCTGGGAGTTCCTCTGAGAAAACCACCTTGAAGCCGTTCTTTATCCCCATGTGTCTCAATCGTTTACGGACAATATAAGCCAAAGGGCAGTTGAATGATTTGGAAATATCGGTGAGACGGACCTTTGTCGCATCATACTTGGCTCCGGCACCCATGGATGAAACCAGAGGAATACCGGAATCCATGCAATACTTGATCAGATGGAGCTTCGGCGACAAGGTGTCGATCGCATCCACAAGGAAATCTATCTTATAGTCTCCCAGCACTTCCCCGGCCTTTTCAGCTTCAAGATACTGCTTGATGACGGTCAGGTCCAGTTCCGGGTTTATGTCCTTCAGACGTTCTGACAGGACATCGCATTTCTGCCTGCCGACAGTAGAATCCAGTGCCAGAAGCTGACGGTTCTTATTCGTTTCCGACACATCGTCACTATCCAGAATGATCAGATGTCCGATACCGGCCCTCACCAGCATCTCAGCGGCATAGGCACCCACACCGCCAATTCCGATAACCGCAACCGTAGAGTTACGGAAGTTTTCCAGCATCTGGTCACCGACCAGCATCGCCGTCCTTTCCTGCCAGCTTTCCATTAAAGTCCTTTTGCCTTTCCCTCATCCCAGATCGCGTCCATCTCAGCAAGGGTCATATCCTTAAGATTGCGTCCCTGACGGATGGTATTCTCTTCCAGATAGGTGAAGCGGCGTTTGAATTTCGCACAGGTACGTTCCAGAGCTGTATCCGGATTCAAGCCATAAAGTCTTGCAGCATTGACGGTTGCAAAAAGGAAATCACCAAGTTCATCCTCAGCCCTGTCAAAGGCGGCCTTTCTTTCTTCATCCGAAACGGCAGCAGCCATTGCGTCAAGTTCAGCCTGATACTCACCCATTTCCTCCTTGACCTTATCCCAGACCTGCTCCTTCTTTTCCCAATCAAAGCCGACTCCACGTGCCTTGTCCTGCATCCTGTATGCCTTGAGAAGAGGAGGAAGGCCGTCAGGCACGCCTGAAAGGACACGCTTATTACCATCCTTTTCCTTGGTCTTCAGCATTTCCCACTGCTTCACGACATCCTCCGCACTTCCTACTTCTGCAGAAGAGAACACATGAGGATGACGATATATCAATTTATCGCACAGGAAGTTAATTACATCCACGATATCGAAATGCTGTTTTTCTTCACCGATCTTGGCATAGAAGAGGACATGGAGAAGGACATCTCCCAACTCCTTCGACAACTCATGTTCTTCACCTTTAAGGATGGCATCGCTAAGTTCGTACACCTCCTCCAGAGTCTGTGGCCTCAGTGATTCATTGGTCTGTTTGCGGTCCCATGGACACTTTTCTCTCAATTCATCCAGTACATCCAGGATCCTACCGAATGCCTGGAGTTTTTCTTCTCTTGTATGCATAAGAAACATATATTTCTGCGTAGGATATAAATAACTCCTACCTGAGTTTAAATACTCCCATATCCTCAATCGATGGGACTCTCTTTATAAGATGTACCTCATCCCCCTCCACATAAGCATCGATATAAGTATCACCTTCATATAGTATGAACTGTCCATCAACACCTGATTCCAGGACATTAAAAAGACGTTCAGTCTTATTCCAGACAATCGGTGTCGGAGAATAATAATCAGTGTCACCAACTAATGAATCACCTTTTAAATCGGATTTGGTACATTGCACTTTCAATTTAGGATCAGAAGGAGTCCAGACTTCACTATATTCGCAGAGTCCTTTACCAATAAAATTCAAATATCCCACAACTTTTATATCAAATGTCAAAGTACACATATAATAGCGAAACTTGCTAATGTTGATATGTGGGTTAGATGACGGATACTCTCCAAGATAATCTTTTGTATCTATATCAGGAATATCCTCAAAAGCATGAAAGTAAGCATCTTGATAGTCTCCAAATTCATAGCATTGCTTGCCGTCAGAATCATACCCCCATCTGCACATTGTTGACTCATCCGCCACAATTTTTTCGAAACTCTTTCCACCCTCATTCAAATCGAGCCGCATCTGACATCCCAAAAGGGATCCTAATAGTACAAACATCCAAAATAATGAACCATTTTTTTTCATACTCAAAATAAATTCTACCCCAAATATTCTCTGGAAGACTGATTAATTAAATAGATCAAGATAATAAAAACCCTAGTACGAAGGGAGACGCAAATATATAGCAAATCTGTGAAAAATAACTATCTTTGACGAGATAATCACGTTCTTATGTACAAAGAGATCAAATACGTTTCGGCGGACGAAGCCGTTAAGGTCGTAAAATCAGGTGACCACATTCATTTAAGCAGCGTAGCAAGTGCCCCGCAGATTCTAATCCAGGCCCTCTGCAGAAGAGGTGATGCCGGCGAACTTCAGGACGTACGCATCCACCATCTGCATACAGAAGGCCCTGCCCCATATGCAGATCCTAAGTATGACGGAGTATTTTTCCATCAGGCTTTCTTTGTCGGAGCCAATGTTCGCAAAGGTGTTCAGGCCGGCTATGCAGACTATATTCCGGTATTCCTTAGCGAAACCCAGAAGCTCTACCGTTGCGGTGCCCTTCGATGCGACGTTGCGATGATCCAGGTGTGTCCGCCTGACAAGCATGGATATGTGTCGCTCGGAACATCTGTAGACGCAACTCTTGCCGCAATCGAATGTGCAAAGACCGTCATTGCAGTCGTCAACCCTAATGTACCTCGTGCATGGGGACAGGCGATGATACCTATGGACATGATCGACATATTCGTTGAAGGCAACGAGCCTCTTGAACCGGCACATTTCAGCGAGCCGAACGAAGTGGAAATAGCCATAGGAAAGCATTGTGCAGCACTCATCGATGACGGTGCATGCTTGCAGATGGGTATCGGAGCTATTCCGAATGCGGTGCTTGCCCAGCTTGGCGGCCACAAGAACCTCGGAGTCCACACCGAGATGTTTGCAGACGGAGTTCTGGAGCTTGTCGAGAAAGGCGTGATCAACGGCTCGAACAAGGTCACCGACAGAGGCAAGCTGGTATCTACCTTCCTCATGGGTTCCCAGAAGGTCTATGACTTCATCGACGACAATCCGATGGTGGCGATGATGGATGTAGGATACACTAATGACCCTTACGTGATTTCGAAGAATCCAAAGATGACCGCCATCAATTCTGCAGTACAGATCGACCTTACAGGTCAGGTCTGTGCAGACTCCATAGGAACCAGATTCTACTCTGGAGTAGGCGGACAGGTCGACTTCGTATACGGAGCTTCTCTTGCACCTCAGGGAAAGGCTATCATAGCAATGCCTTCAACAACCAATAAGGGAGGCAGCAAGATCGCCCCTGTAATCATCGAGGGAGGCGGAGTCGTGACCACAAGACCGCATGTACACTACGTGGTGACAGAATTCGGTGCAGTTGACCTGTACGGACGTTCTATGCAGGAGAGGGCAAAACTGCTCATCAGCATCGCCCATCCGGATCATCAGGAAGAACTCGACCGTGCAGCCTTCGAACGTTTCGGTCCTCACTACCACGGTGTGAAGATCTGAATTACCGCCCGACCTTAATAGTTGTGCCCAATGCAGCCCACCCAAGGCACGTCGGGCACAACATCACTTTCCGGCTTTGCGGCGGGCGGTGAGGGCACGCTGGAAGGCACGGGCATTCTTGAGATGATCGTTGTAGCCTACTGCGAAACGATGGGTACCGTCAAAATCCGGAGATGCACAGAAATAGATGTAGCTATGTTTTTCAGGATCCAGTACTGCATCAATGCAGGCCTTAGGTGGGACATTGATAGGTGCCGGAGGAAGACCGGCATATTTATATGTGTTGTACGGTGACTCGACCTTAAGATGCTTCTTCAAGATACGGTCCAGCTTGTAGTCGTAGCAGAATGCTATGGTAGGATCTGCCTGAAGCTTCATACCTTTTCTGTAGCGGTTGAGATATACACCGGCGATTACAGGATATTCAAAGGTCTTCAATGTCTCTCCGCTGACTATGGAAGCCATGACAGACACCTGCATGGGAGTCAGCTTCTGTTTCCTGGCCTTGTCTAGGCGGTCCTGGTTCCAGAATGCGTCATACTCCTTCTTGAAACGGTCGAATATTTCCTTGACTGAAGCTGTCCAGTACATCTGATATGTATCCGGCAGGATCAGTGCGAAAACATTCTCCGGAGTGAAGCCGTAAGATGCCAGAAATTCAGCAGAATCCAAGGCAGAAGCCACAGAGGCTGAATCCACCATCATCTGGACAGATATCTTCTTAGCGATACGGCCTTTGGTCCTCATGGTTCCGGACAAGGTAAGATTTCCCGGAGTCTGCCATCCGAAGTTCAGCATCCTGGCAACATAGATACTTGTGAACGATGGCTCGATCTCATATCTTCCCGGTTTCATTTTAAGTCCCGTCTCAAGCTTGGCGAAAGACCTCTGGAGACTTCCGACCCTTATGGCACCTGCTCCAGCCTGCAACGAATCCAAAACCTCCTCAACGTCGGTATCCGGATATACATAGAGCACATAGTCTTCCGTGAAATTCGGGCACTTGTTATCTATATAATAGACACCACCCACATATCCTCCTGCTGCAACTATCAGCAGAAGAATCAATCCGATGATAACACCTGTCTTCTTTGCTTTCATTTTCTCAATTTGATTACATCACCCTCCCGCATAACATAATCGGAAGGCAATCCATTCATCTTGCACAGACGTGAAAGCTTTACCGCATATCGCTGGGATATTTCCCTTAGGCTCTCACCTCCTTCTGCCACATATTTCTCGACCCCTTTCGCCGCCTGATTCTTTTTAGCAAGGACATATACCTTGGTGCCGGGAACAAGAGCCGTGTCCGCTTCAAGATCATTGAAACGCAGGATCTCTCTCTTGAAAAGATTCCTTCCGGCAGCTATTGATTCATAAGTATCACCTTCGACAGAATAGACAAAAGGCACACCATTGAGTTCGTATACTGTACGGCTCAGAGCAAAAGGGAATTTTTCCCTTCTGTCTGCAGAAAGGGGAGTTACCTGCTCCATCTGAAGCGGAGATTCCGGAACCGATTCCTCACGCATCTTCTCTTCTCTATCCTTCATAAGCCCTTTCTTCTGAGTCTTGCCGAAAGAAGAAGGTTTCCTGTCATATTCATGGAGTCCGTATTCCTCGATAAGACGGATAAGCTTCTTAGGATAGGCAGGATCTGTTGCATAGCCAGCCTTCTTGAGGCCATATGCCCATGATTTATAATCTGTTATCTTATAATCAAACAGAAATTTATATCTGTCACGGTAACGCAGGAAATCCGAATGGTCGTAAAAGGAATCCTCCGGACGGTCATATTTTCTGAAGCACTCTCCTTTCGCATCATCGTCATAGAACACCTTGTCTCCCTTCCAGTTGTTATGACACTTTATGCCGAAATGATTATTGCTCTTCAATGCCAGTTCAGACATTCCATATCCCGACTCAAGAAGTCCCTGAGCCAGAGTAATACTCGCCGGAACTCCACTGCGGTACATTTCGGAAACCGCAATTGCAGCGTATCTTTCTATATATTTTTCCTGAGGTGTCTGCGTCTTGGCCCACAGAGGCAGCAATGACACCAGAACTGTCAGCAAAAATGCTGATATCCTAATATTTCTAAGACTCATTCTCGGCAATATCAATCAATTACAAAATCAAATTCATTAAACGGTTCCTTACGATGAGCCAGATGTCTGGTCAGAGGTGATATGCCGAAAAGCGGAGAATAAGTGCGGACCTTGACAGTCTTGCCATCCGGCTGGAACTCAAGGATACGGATCCATCCGTCACCGCCGTTACCTTCCCAACCTCCGCCAAGAGTCTGGGTGTCAAAAAGCATCTGATACACCTCCTTGCCTTCAGCATTCGGGTCGACTCTCCAGCCCACTGCTGCATCATATCTGTCAGAGCCGTCGGCTGCCGGACCGTGACAATGATGACCGCAGAGTACAAGACGGATGTTAGGAACCTGACTTACAAGCTTTTCCCATATCTGCTCACCGGAATTGTTACCGTCCTTGCGGGTAAGGGGATAGCCTTCAGTAGAAATACGGGCATTGTCACATAGTCCCAGACATCTCATATATGAATGAGTCAGGTAGATGACAGTGTGGTTCCTGTATTTTTCAGACTGGCAGAGACTCTTTGCCCATTGGATAGCATTGTCGGAAGGTGCGAATTCTGAGGTGGTGACAAGCACTCCATTGTTCCAACCGTTGATTCTGAGTTCATAGGCAGAGTTTTCAAGAGATGCCCTGCCTTCCCTGTTCGGACATTCGCTTACAAGACGGTCCAAAAGCACATTTCCCTGTCTTTCTGCAGGAAAATAATCAGGGTAGAAGGTATGTTCATCCTCGGCTGCCCTATATCCGTAATCGTGGTTGCCGGGACTATGGACATGGAGGACCTTTCCATCGATTCTTGTAAAAGCAGAAGATACCGCCTCCCACATCTGACGGCTGGTCTGGTTGAGCATGTTCCTGTTCATGGCATTATTGTCATTCTGCTCGACAAGATCGCCGGTACAAAGCACTGCCTCGATATTCAGATGGTCTATATTATCTTCTATCCACGCTGTTACGAGATCGAAGATAGGCTGATTCACATCATATTTCATATAGCCCTGAGGATCGCCGAGCAAGATTACAGAAGTAGCCTCCGGATCGGTGAGATTCTGACGGTCAGCACGATGCTGAGCAAATGAAAACACAGAAAAACAACAGAAAGCTACCGCAACAGACAAAGATCTTTTCATACTGTCAAAAATTATTCAGTTTTATAATCCGAGAGAGCATGACATCTATCACTCTCTCACGATGAAAATCATTTATATTCTTTAGCCAGAGATTCCAGTTTTCTATAGCCGTCAGCCGGTGCATTCCACATAAAGGCAATTACAATTGCACCCACTACTCCAAAAGCTATTGCAATCGGGAATACGGAATCCCATCCTCCTGTCTCGGCGAGCGAGCCGAATATCACTCCTGATACGACAGAACTTGCATAACCGAAGATACCGACGATTCCGTTTCCAGTGCCGGTACCATATTTTGTAGCCTGCTGAGACGCACAGGTCCCGAGCAGGGCCTGAGGTCCGTAAATGAAGAAGCTGGACAGAACGAGAAGAATGAACGAAAGCACCACCGAACTGCATTTCCAGAAGAGGAAGAATGACAAAGTGGCGAAGACAATGCAGAAGAAGCACGTCCTGTGTGCCTTGCTTTTGAAGATTCGGTCAGTCAGCCAACCGGCAAGAAGCATTCCGAGAGTACCGCCGACAATCTCGCTGGTCGCAAGAAGAGAGCCGGCCTCAGCGATATCCAGTCCCTTGATTTCTGTAAGGAAAGATGCTCCCCAGTCCAGAATGGTAAGCCTGATGACATATATGCAGAAGTTGGTCAAAGCGATTATCCAGATGTATGGATTGCCATAGACCATTCTGTTTATCACTTTTGTGTAGCTTTTACGGTCAAGACTCTCGACGATATTCTTTTCACCTGATTCATGTTTCTTTTCATCCAGATGCTCCACAAGAGGAAGTCCGACTTCTGCAGGACTGTCCTTGAGTCCGAACCACAGGACAGGGACACCGACAAGAGAAATCAGGGCAGGGACAGCGAAGCAGAGATACCAGGCACTGTAGCCGAATCTGTTAAGAAGGAAGCCGCACAATGCCACGACCAGTCCTGCACCAACAGTGTGGGATACGTTCCAGACAGACTGCTTTGTCGCAAGCTCGGACGGCTTGATCCAATGAGCCAGAAGGCTGAAGCAAGGAGGGACGCCCATGCCCTGCAGATAGCCGTTCACGACCCAAAGTGATCCTATCAGATAGACAAGACCCAAGGTAGCCTTTCCCTCTGAGTCCAGAAGGTTAAGAAGCCCGTCAAGTTTAGGACTGAAACAGATCATCAGGTTGACGAGGGATGTAAGGAGCAGGCCCAATGCCATGATCTTCTTCTTGCTGAAGCGGTCAACCAGGATTCCGTTTACAAAGCGTGAAAAGCCGTAGATTATACTGTTCATTGTCAGGAAGATACCAAGCTGGGTCTTGGTAATGCCCAATTCCGATTCCATCGCAGGAATGGCTACACTGAGGTTCTTCCTTACAAAATAAAACAATGCATACCCTATAAAGAGGACTATGATTGTCCTCCATTCCCATTTGCGGTACTTCTTTAAAGTCAGATTATCCATTTCAATCTATCTGTTTATCAATGACTGGCACTTCAATCACATCTCCATCACGGGCAAGGGCGACGTTTTCAAAGACCGGACGCATCTCATCAAGGTAGAAATCCACTGAAGGGAATCTTGACGAATAATGACCTGTCAGGAGACGGCCGGCACCTGCTTTGCAAGCAAGGGTCGCAGCCTGGACAGTAGTCGAATGAAAAGTCTTCGCCGCCATTTCCTCCATTGATTGAGGAAATGTAGCCTCATGATATAGCAAAGTTACGCCTTTTATCCATTTTTCCAACTCCGGAAACGGTGCCGTATCGCTGCAATAAGCATAACTTCTTGGTGCATAAGGAAGATACGCAGCGTCCTTATTTGAAATCACAAGAGAGTCCTCATCCCTGACAACATCCTCTCCCCTCTTCAGAGCAGCAATCTCCGTCAGACTCAATCCGTACTCAGATATGGCATCCTTACGGACATTGAAAGCGGGCATCTTCTCCCTTATCATATATCCGAAGGTATCTACCCTATGGTTCAAAGGAAAAGCCAGAAGTTCGACATTCCTGTTTTCATATATGATTTCGGGCTCCTTCATTTCAAGTGTCTGCAGATTGATGTCAAAGAGGATTCCCTCTCCGAAATTTTTCCTGAAGAAATCCAGGATCGGAGAGAAAGCACCTGGAGCATAAATATTCAAAGGAGCTGTCCTGCCGAGCATGGCCATCGTGGAGAGAAGTCCGAATATTCCGAATATATGATCGCCGTGGATATGGGACAGGCATATATGCTCGATCTTGAGAAAGGATATTCCGGCCTTACGCATCTGGATCTGTGCTCCTTCTCCGCAGTCAATCATAAACAAACGCCCACGTACGTCAAGTACCTGGGCGCTTGGATATCTTTCAGTAGTGGGCAGGGCCGAAGCCGTGCCCAATACATAAAGAGTGAAATTCATAAGAATTATTTGTTCTCGAGCTGGCTCTTAAGTGCTGCAAGTGCATCGATGTCACCAAGAGTAGTCTTCTCTACGCTTGAGTTGATCTTCTTCACTGCCTTCTTAGTGTTGTCAGCCTCTGCTGCTGCCTTCTGAGCTCTTTCCTCAACTGCAGCTGCATAAGTCTTAGCGTGTGAAAGGGTTACCTTCTTAGCGCTACGCTTGAGCTCAACTACCTTGAACTCGAGTCTCTCACCTGCTACAGGCATAGAACCATCTTCCTTAGCAAGTTCACGGTTGAAGCAGAATGCATCAACATCACCCTCAAGTTCAACTACAGCACCCTTATCGTTTACTGAAGCGATCTTAGCCTCAACTACAGTACCTACAGCATACTTAGCCTCAACCTCATCCCATGGGTTAGGAAGGAGCTGCTTGTGACCAAGTGAAAGCTTGTGGTTCTCCTCATCGAAATCAAGGATAACAACGTCGATCACGTCACCTGCTGCCACGAGCTCTGACGGATGCTTGATCTTGTTCCAAGAAAGGTCGCTGATGTGCACGAGACCCTCGATGCCTTCCTCAAGTTCAGCGAATACACCGAAGTTTGTGATATTGCGTACAGTTGCCTTGTGCTGTGAACCTACAGCATACTTCTCGCGGATGTTCTCCCAAGGGTTAGCAACGAGCTGCTTGAGACCGAGAGACATCTTCTTCTCCTCGCGGTCGAGAGTAAGGATCTGTGCCTCAACCTC
>JAGAKH010000088.1 GCA_017625725.1 Bacteroidales bacterium
AGGGTGCACGTCAGTATGCTAACCAGACTCTTCTCCGTTACATGGCAGAGGGTGCTGTGGAGTATGCTAAGGAGCTCGGATGGGAGAACCCTCAGATCGTTCTTCACCTTGACCACGGTGATTCATTCGAGACTTGCAAGAGCTGTATCGACATGGGATTTTCTTCAGTAATGATCGATGGTTCACATCTTCCATACGAGGAGAATGTTGCTCTTACAAAGAAGGTTGTTGATTATGCACACCAGTTTGACGTAACAGTTGAGGGTGAGCTCGGAGTTCTCGCAGGAGTTGAGGATGAGGTAAGCTCAGACCACCACACATATACCAAGCCAGAGGAAGTTGTAGACTTCGTATCACGCACAGGCTGCGACTCTCTTGCAATTTCAATCGGAACTTCTCACGGTGCATATAAGTTCACTCCTGAGCAGTGTACTACAGATCCTGAGACTGGTCTTCTCGTACCTCCAATGCTTGCTTTCGATGTTCTCGAAGGTGTTGAGAGAGAGCTCCCAGGTTTCCCAATCGTTCTTCACGGATCATCATCAGTTCCACAGGAAGAGGTTGCTACAATCAACAAGTACGGTGGAGCCCTCAAGGCTGCTATCGGAATTCCTGAGCCATGGCTCCGTAAGGCTGCCGAGTCTGCAGTATGTAAGATCAACATCGACTCTGATTCACGTCTTGCAATGACAGCAGCTATCCGTCAGGTATTTGCTGAGAAGCCTGCAGAGTTCGACCCACGTAAGTATCTTGGTCCTGCTCGTGACAACATGAAGAAGCTGTACATCCACAAGATCATTAACGTACTCGGTTCAGACGGAAAGGCTGAGTAATTCACGGCTGATATATAGAAAAAGAGATTCGGAAAAAATCCGAATCTCTTTTTTCTTTATGCTTATTTGCTTGCGATATAGTCCTGATAATCCTCCATGGAGCGGGTAATCACGTCTTTTGCTACATCCGGACCGTATATGCTGATGAACTGCATTCGGCTTGTATGTTCCCCTGGAATGTCCTTGTATGTGCTGAAGTAATGTATAAGTCTGCGTATGATGTCTGCAGGAACCTGCTCGATATCTGTCATCATACCATAGACTGCATCACTCTTCAGTACGGCTATTATCTTGTCGTCAGCCTGATTATGGTCGAGAAGCCGAAGACCGCCGATAGGACGTGCATTAACTATTATATCACCGTGGGTGACATCTTTTTCAGTGAGAATGCAGATGTCAAGAGGGTCTCCGTCACCTTCTACGTCAAATCTCACAAGGGCCTTGTTGGTCAGCTCTGCCATCTTGGGACCGCAATATGTTCTGGGTAGAAAACCATATAATGACGGAACAATATTGGAGAATTTCTGTGGACGGTCGAGAGAAAGATATCCTGACTCCTTGTCCACTTCATATTTTACTGTGTCTGTAGGAACGATTTCTATGAAAGCTCTTACTTCTTCAGGAACGCTCTTGCCAAGGCTGATACCATGCCATGGGTGGGCTTTGTGTGCGTTTTTGTAATCCATTAGCTTAGTTTTATCCTGCAAATTTATAAAACTTTTATCTTTTCTCCGATGATTCTCGCAGATATTCCTACAAGTTCTTCGCAAGGACGTTTCCTATAATATTCGGCAGTCCTGTCTGACGGCTCCGGAGATTCTCCGGGAACGGGATTACCGCTTCCCATCGGGACAAGCCCAAGCAGTTCCTTGCATATAATCGAACCGTTGATTTCCTTGAATTTCCCGGCCACTTCCTGAACAAGTGAATAGTTTGCTGTCCTGCATGCCTTGTCAGAAGGATCTGAGGCTGGTTTTATAAGCCCGGCAAGAATGACCATTCCGCTTACACTCCCGCAGACCTCACGCATTCTTCCCATGCCACCTCCGAATCCTGATGCTATGGCGGCTGCAGTATTGTCGTCCATGCCGAAAATGTCATTATATGCCATCACTACTGCCTGGCAGCAGTTGTAGCCCTCTTCCTTGAAAAGTCTTTTAGCCTTTTCTACTCTCCTGTCTATGTCAAGTCCTGTCATGCCTAGTTATATTCTGTTGATTTTCAGTACATTCTTCAGATTGCGGATCTGTGAGGTCACTTTGTCAAGTTCCAGATTGCTTGGAACAGCAATCTTCATTGTAATATCATATGTGCCGTTTCTGGTATTTTCAGAAACGTTGAACATTCTGATTGACGCTCTGAATGAATTGACTATATCCATTATTTCATTTATCACGAATGGCTCAAGGGCTGCAGTTATCCTCAGGCCGGTCTGGAAATTGCCGCTGCTTGGTGAGTCGCTCCACTTGACCTTCTGTATACGATAAGGGTATTTATCCATCAATCGTGCAGCATTAGGACACGACATCCTGTGGATCTTGATTCCGTCTGTCCTGGTAACAAATCCGAAGACGTCATCGCCAAACACAGGGTTGCAACACTTAGACATGCGATAGTCAAGTCCCCTTACGTTTTTCGCATCAATGACAAGTATGTCATCTCCTCCTTTCTCCTCTACAACAGGTCTGTTCGTCTTTTTCTCGGCTTCAATGACCGCAGGCTGATCAGATGATGACTGAGAAAGATCCTGGATCATGCTTTTCACGTCGGCAACGTCGAGCTCTCCTTCTCCGATTGCTGCATAAAAGGCATTTACTGTCTTGTATTGAAGCTTTTTCAGCATCGTATTCAAGACTTCATCCTCCAGTTCCATCTTCCAATTCTTCAAACGTCTTCCCAGAATTTCTTTGCCGTCTGCCGCTTTCTGGAATTCTGCCTCACTGAGTTTCTGTCTGATCTTTGTCCTGGCTTTACTTGTCACGACGATGTTCAACCAGTCTGATGAAGGTTTCTGGTTCTTTCCCGACATGATGTCCACGACATCACCGGTCTTTAGCTTTTCATTTATCCTGACAGCTTTTCCGTTGACTTTGCCGCCTGTACATCTGATTCCCAGATTGGTGTGTATGTCAAAGGCAAAATCCAGAACAGTAGCTCCTGATGGAAGTTTCCTAAGTTCCCCTGAAGGTGTGAATACGAAAATTTCTTTTGAAGGAAGATCATGAATTCCTTCGGTATAGTATGTAGCCATAGGATCTCCATCAGATCCCAACGGACTTTCAAGTGCCTTTCTGACAGCTCCAAGCCATTTGTCAAGGGTGGCTTCGTGCTTTATGCCCTTGTAGGACCAATGCGAAGCAAGGCCGCTTTCTGCCATGTCATCCATTCTTTTGGTTCTGATCTGCACTTCAAGGTAGCTGCCCTCTTTATTCTTTACTGTAATATGCAGTGATTCATATCCGTTTGGCTTCGGATTGGAAATCCAGTCTCTGAGACGTTTTGTGTCGGATTCATACTCTTCGGTGACATATGAAAACACCTTCCAGCACAAAGCATGTTCTGTCGCCTTGTCATCTTCGCAGTCGATTATGAATCTGATTGCAAATACGTCAAAGACTCCTTCGAAAGGAACTTTCTGCTTCTGCATCTTTCTATATATTGACAGTGCCGTTTTCGTCCTGACCTTCAGTTTGTAGCTGATTCCGTCATCAAGAAGCTTCTGCTTGAGCGGCTCGATGAACTGTATCATGAGCTTCTGCCTGTCGCTTTCTGTACTTTTAAGCTTATTCTTGATTGTCCTGTACTGTTCCGGATCGGCATGTCTGAAATAGATGTCCTCCATTTCGCTCTTTATGTTGTATAAGCCCAGCTGGTGTGCAAGTGGAATATACAGCATCATTGTTTCCAGAACCTTCCTTTCGCGTGATAGCTTTGGAAACATGTCCAGAGACCTCATCACCTCAAGCCTGTCAGCAATCTTAAGGACAGTGACCCTTGGATCTTTCGAGTATGAAACGATCAGTTTCTTGTAGTTCTCGGCTTCCAGTCTGGTGTCCTTAGGCTTGATGGTCGAAATCTTGTTAAGTCCGTCGACGATAGTGTACACATCCTTGCCAAATCCGGCAGATGAAATGTCGGTATCCGGGAAGAAGCGTGTAGCTTCATGGAGAAAGATGGCAGAAATACATTCTGCGGACAGACCAATCTCGTCACATGCTATTCTGGCTACAGCTATCGGATGCTCCATAAAAGGTGCACCGTTGCTTCTCTTTTCTTCCTTAAGAGCATTTTCAGCAATAGTAAATGCTTTATGAATCATCGCCTTACCGCTTTCATCATATCTTGGGAAAAGTTTTTCGATGCGTTCCATATGAAATCCTTTATTGGTACAGACTACAAATATACAAAACTCTTTTGATAACTGCAGATGCATGTTTGGTCCGCACTTTGCCTAAGGCTATTTTGAAATTTTAAAAATTAGTAGTGTATGAACAGAATCTTAATGACCTTGACGGTCTTAGTCGCAGGGCTCTCGATGATGGCCCCCGATATCAATGCACAAGATAGTTCCCGATCTTCCAGACGCCAGAAGGCATTAGAGGATTGGCATAAGGATATGGCAGAGTTCAGGGCTCGTTCACAAGAGAACCGTGAAATCAGGGAACTTACGGATTCAATAGCAGGAGTACAGGCGGCTGCGGCCGTCAGCAATAAGGATTTTGTCCTTGAAGCCGATCAGGTTACCTTCCGAAACGGATCGACTGTATTCGTGAACTCTAATACGACCTTTGTTTCTGTGAAGGGAAACAGGGCGGTGGTACAGATCTCTCCAAGCAATTTTTCATCAGGACCTAACGGTGTGGGAGGAGTAACAGTACAGGGCATGATTTCAGGTTACCGGCAGAGAGTAGATAAGAAAGGTCGTACAACTCTGTCATTCAATGTGATGGGAATTGGAATCAATGCTCAGGTGGAAGTTTATCTGACTCCAGGAACAAATCGGGCTTCAGCTACGGTCTATCCTAATTTCAATTCCAATACAGTCTGGATCGAAGGCAATATAGTGCCGTATGATAATTCAGACGTATTTGAAGGTAGTTCACTATAAAAAATAAACAGACATGAAAAGATTACTTTTTATTTCTACTTTGGCTCTATTGGCTATAGCTTGTCACAAAGAGCCTTACCTACAGGATTACGACGGAGAATATCTGGTGTATACAGCTCCGGCAGAAGATGTGGAATTTGCAGATTATCAGACATTTGATATTGTTGACAGTGTTCTGGTCATCGGCCAGACCAAGAAGCCTTATTACTCTCAATCAAAAAATGCCATGGCACTGATCCACGAATTCAGGAAAGACATGGAAAAGTTGGGATATATCTACACCCCTTCCGATCCAGCTGCCCAGCTGGGAATTCAGGTTACATTTGTTGAAAGGACAGAAAGGTATGTCCAGTACTATGATGATCCATACTGGTGGCTTGATTATCCCGGCTATTGGCCGGCAAGTTACTGGGGCGATTGGAACGGTTGGTATTACCCTCGTCCCGTTACATACTCTTATACGACAAATGCCCTTATCGGTGAGATGGTTGATCTGACAGCGGAGAAAGAGGACGGTAAACTTAAAATCGTATGGTCAGCTTATATAGGAGGACCGGCCAGCTACAGCATCAACTATGACGTGAAGCGGATGATGAACTCTATAGATCAGGCTTTCAAGCAGTCTCCGTATATAACACGTCAGGAATCAAGGTAGTAAAGTAAAATTTCGACAGTATGAAAAAGATTATATGCATTATGGCAGCTGCGGCTGCTCTGGCCTTTGCAGCGACAGAGGCAGATGCTCAGATGGGCAAAAGATATTATGTAGACGGGGGATGGCAGTTCAATTCCGTAATCGGAAATGATTTTGTCCAGGGTGCTCAGGGATATGGAGCCTATATGGAAGGTGGATATTACATCACACCGATGTTTGCAGTGGGAGGCTTTGTCAGCTTCAATACCAACAATGAGTATTTTCCCAGGCAGACATATGTCTTCGACGACAAATCGGCCCTTACCACGGACCTGAACAGGTCCATCTATCAGGTCCCATTCAGATCGACTATGAGACTAAGGTTCATGAGGACCGAATTCCAGCCATATGTGCAGGCAAAGATCGGAACAGAATACTCTACCCAGAGTACATATATGTCAACTTTTGTCAGCAGGAATGATAACTGGGGCTTTTATGTCTCGCCTGAGGTCGGTATGACATGGTTCCCGTTCGAGAAGGAGGATGTGGGATTTCAGGTGGCTGTATATTACTCGTACTCATCCAATCATAACAGAAACTATGATATGGAGGGAATAAACAATCTCGGTTTTAAGCTGGGTATTGCTTTCTAATAATACTTTTAGCAGTTGAGGGTGACATCAGTCATCCTCTTTTTGCGTTATGACGCCTACCTTAAGTCCTTGATGACTACGCCGATCTTCTTGCTTGTGTTCCATAACCAGATAAGGCCGGTGTCATCAGTCTTTTCAACAGAGAACTGCAGACCTGTTTCACTGTAAGTCCTTGTGGTACCAGTCCAGATTATGTCACCATAGATGACCTCTCCTTCAGCAGACGGCACTTCTGAACAGGTCAATATGAAAAAATTAGCCATAGCATCATCGTGGACTCGGAATTCATTCCTTTGAACATTGAATCCCAACTGATAATATGTGGCATCGTAGCTGATGACCGTTTCACCTTTTACTGTCAGTGAAATGTCGTCCCTAAGCAGAAGTATCTCTTCTACATTATACTCCTTGCATCCGTTAGCCGATAAGATAACGGCAAGAACAGCAATTATGCTTGTCATGGTACCCTTGCGTATCATATGCTTTTACTTGACCGTTATTTCCTTTATTATAATATCAGTATTTCCGTCTTCGTATGTGACCCTGGCTTCAAGAGAACCGCTCTCTTGAAGATGATAATAATGGTCGGGACCTCTTTTGATTTCCTTGCCGTTGAAGAACCATTTTATTTCAGCAGCCTTGAAAGTGTTGTATACCCACAAAGGGTGCCTCGTGCCCTTGACTATCGAACCATCTTCGTTCTTCGCAATATTCTTCATATATATATATGGATAGTCAGATGTCTTTCTGCTGGTCATGAAACTCTTTTCTACATTCTTGCCAACGATTATTCCAATGTTGAAACTGATGGATATAGTATAACTTCTAAGAAGTTCGAGATCTTCAAGTAGAATGGCATATTTCCCATGCTCATAAGGAAATACACTGAAAGTTTCAGTTTTTGACTGTCCGCTTATTCCCCATGTTACATTTGCTTCTCCCTCATATTCTCTATCACTCTCAAATGTAATGATGGCAGAATTCTGGAATACGGCAGTCTCTATATTTACAGGGGTAGGGGGAGTCTTTGCATCGTCATCATATATGAGGGAGAAAAGTATGTCATCTCCATCAAAAGTGATATTAGTGATGCTGTATCCTAATGCATTGCCGCTCCATTCCTTGAAGTCAGGGTGAGTTTCAGAGTTTATGCCATCAACTTTTCCATATGGAAAGAAGATAGAACTTATTCCTGAGCCTACTGCTGCCGTAGTCAATGCCGAATGAGTGTTGAAGTCGTCTTTTCTGTTGTCTGCCTCAATCAGATCGGCGAACTGATGGTCCGGAATGCAGTTCACTTCATTGGCGTTTGTCCAACGCATCTCTGCGGGAATCTCATACCCATAGAATTCAGACATGACCTTGCTGTGCTTGTCGATATGATATACAAGCATTCCGTTGCCTCTGATGTATCCGTCCCATCCTTCTGCCTTACGGTTTTCAAGCAGGAAATAGTCTCCCTCCTGACTTGTGTCGATCCTGAAATATCTTCCGCTCCTGCCGATTGGCTCAAGCCTGTACCTTCCAGTGGAATCAATGGTCTCAGGTGGCAGGATTCCAGGGTATCCCATTTCAGAAAGCAGTTCCCTGATGACGGCGTCGAAATTCGGGGGAGTATTACCTTCGTTATTGTGGTTGCCTGAGTCCATCAGCGAGGTATATAGCCATAAGGCACCACTCATTCCACCACTGGCTTCATAATCGGTGTCATAGAGGTCGGGCAGTTCGAAAGTGTGGCTGTATTCATGGCAGAATGTTCCGATTCCGGTAAGAATCTTCTTTTGGTCCTTTCTCCTGAGTTCTGACGAACAAGCGTATTTGTTAAGAACTACTCCGTCAACTATTACTGTCTGCCAAGCTCCGTCCTTTATGAACCACTTGTGTGACCATATGCAGTCTTCATCTCCACCGTCCGCTTCGTCATCTCCTGCAAAAAACACGAAAATGTTGTCAACTTCTGCGTCGCCGTTCTGGTCATATACGGAAAAGTCTATTTCATCTTCCAGGGCTTTGCATGCGTCTATCACCATCTGGTAAGGCTTCATGTCATCTCCGTTCTCGTCATTTTTCCCATAATAGCTGCGGTCTCGTCCTAACGTGACCACACGTGTGACGTCGAACTCGAAGTCTATCATTCCATTGAACTGTTCGTTAAGATAATCGAGTGCACTGCCGCTTCCTCCGTTCAAAGAATAATCTTTCTCCTTTATGAGGGCCTCAAATTCTTCGCGGGTATGTCTCATCTTTATGTCTTTGAACTCAGCAAGTATGATCAATCCTTTCATCTTGCTTTTATCCTGAATATCCTCCCCTGATCGGGTCGTTATCCGGTTTATCATTCTGTTCCTGGCTGCTGTTGCCCTTTTTTTATGTGCTTTGGCAGAAAGGATGTCGAATGGAATCGTCAGGCTTGCTGAAAGAATTGCCTGTGGAACGTCACAGCCGACATGGAAGCCTGTGCTGAATCGTCTTCCCTCTGAATCGAAATAACCGTAGCACCACCATCCGTCTTCTTCCTGAATGATGAAATGACCGTCAAGAGTGGTCTTGATCTTGTAGTATTCATCACCTCTGATGCTGGCAGGGAATGAAGTCCCATCCGGTTGATGCAGTGTCAGCTCATTCCATCCTGCAGGTCCTGCAATGGCAGACAAAGGCAGCAATACCGACAGCAATAAGTATGTAATCAGTTTTTTCAATTCTCAGAGGTTAAAAATAATTCGCTCTTTTTATATCTTTGCAAAAGAATTGCATAATTAGTATTTTTTTTTGAGACGGACAATATTCTTATGAGACAAATCCTGATTTGTACCTCTATTTTCCTGATGGTACTATTTAATCTGCATGGTCTTAAAGCCCAATCCTCCGTTGTTGCTGCCATCAATGATTATGGCACATTCGACAGATGGTGCGTTCGTGAGATTGAAGAATCTGCTGTCATAGGGGGGAAGACAGAATATCTATATGAGTTCTATGGTGATCCGACTGATACCCTGCGTACGGGAAAGGCACCATATGCAGCTCCCGATGGTTATCTGTGGCGAACTAACAACGTCCTGGCTGTAATTCTGGGAATTGTAAAGACCAACAATACAGTGTATCCGGAAAAACGTGGTGATGGTTATTGTGCCAGAATCGAAACTCATCTGGAGGAAGTGAAAGTGCTTGGTCTGGTCAATATGGAAGTCTGTTGCCAGGGGGCGTTGATGGTAGGAGTATTGCCGGAACCGATAAGGGACACAAAGGATCCGATGACAAAGGTACTTTATGGGGTTCCTTTTACTGGAAGGCCCCAGTGCCTCAGGTTTGACTATAAAGCTGATGTCGGTCATGAAGTATATAGAGGTACCGGTTTTACCCGTCTCAAGCCGATGGGGTATCCGGATTATGCCGAGGTGACGGTAATGCTGCTAAAGAAATGGGAGGATGCCGAAGGAAATATACATGCTCTGAGGGTAGGAACAGGCATAGAACGTATAATGGAAGACATTCCGGAATGGAAAAACGGGCACGAAGTTAAAATCCACTATGGTGATATAACCGGTAAACCCTTCTATAAAGACTATATGGGACTTAAGACTGACCCTGTAAAGGCTTATAGGGCTTTGAACAGCAAGGGAGAAATGGTGGTCATTCAGGAAGATGGCTGGGCAGATCCGGCGACTGAACCGAATTGGATGATGATACATTTCATTACCAGCTGCGGCGAAGCTTTTTATGGAGGACTTGGCAATACTTTGTGGATTGACAATGTCTCTTTAGTTATGTAGTAAAAAAATAAAAAAAATCTTCATTTTGATGCAACATTATGATGCACATGTGCATCTTTATGTCAGGTTTAGGTTTTAGTACACGTTATAGAGGTTGGCGAAAGTCATTGGACTTGAAGTCAGCCTCTTTCTTTATGCTCCTTATTTCTAAACTAATCGTGCTTATTTAGGCTCTTGGTCCCAGCGATGGTCGCCACCAATCAGAAATTTCCGAGTCATAAACCATTTATGTCCACATTATCTGTTTCGTTTCATTATTACCGACAAAAAAAACAGCTGCCGTGTGGCAGCTGTTGAATCTATTTGCGATGAAATTATTTAGTAGCCTCTACAGAAACCTTTCTAAACTCCTTCATAGCTTTCATAAGGTTAAGAGCAGCCTTACGAGCGCGTGCTCCAGCAGCCTTATTTCCTTTTTCTACCTGAGCATCTGCGTTCTTTGCGAAAACTTCATACTCAGCCTTGATCTGATCTACAAGTGCTTTCATTTCAGTGTTCTTTAATTGTTAATGGATATTTATAAAACTTCCGCCAAGTTATGGAGAATCTTTTTAAAAAACAAATTTTTTATTCGTAATAGTGTCGTTCTAAGCAGTTTATGTGCTTAATCAACACTTAAACCTGCTTGGGACGAGTGTTTAGGGTGTTCATCGCTCTGTCGACTCCAACAGTCGCGAAGGCTTTGATCCCTTCAATTACTCTTTTGGAAATCTCCTCCATCTCAAGAAGTTCTTCCTTTGAAAGCTCCCCTAATACGTAGTCAACCTGCTGCCCTCTTCCGTAATCATTGCCTATGCCGACGCGGATTCTGGCGTAGTCTTGAGTTCCTAAAAGTTCATTGATGTTTGTCAGTCCGTTGTGTCCTCCGGCACTTCCGTTCTTGCGCAGACGTATTGTCCCGAAAGGAATGTTGAGGTCATCAGAGATGACGAGCAGATTCTCCAGCGGAATTTTCAACTCATTCATCCAGTAGCGTACAGCCTTTCCACTTAGGTTCATGTATGTGGAAGGCTTGAGTAGAGTAAATTTGCGGCCTTTGAATGATATAGACGCCGTACAGCCATACCTTCCGGATTCAAAACTAATATTGGATGCCTGAGCCCAGGCATCCAATACCATAAATCCCATGTTGTGTCTGGTGTTGGCATATTCGACGCCGATATTTCCTAGACCGACGATCAAATAGTTCATACCAAATCAGATTACTTACCCTGCTCCATCTTAGCCTGCTGGGTTGCACGGGTAGGACGTACAGAGCAGATGATAGTTGCCTTTGGTGAAACGATATTCACACCTTCGAAGTTGAGGTCGCCTGCTACGATCTGCTTGCCGATCATCAGGTGAGTTGAATCAACCTCAAGAATGTCAGGAAGAACGTTCATCATTGCACTTACGCGGAGCTTACGGCTGGAAACGAGAAGCTTACCACCCATCTTGACACCCTCTGAGTGACCTACAACCTTTACTGGAACCTCGATAGTCACTGGCTTCTCCTCAGATACCTTGAGGAAGTCAACATGAAGAGCTTCATCAGAAACCGGATGATACTGAACTTCATGAAGAACAGCATACATCTTTGTTCCATTGCTCAGTTCGAGATCAATGATGTATGAATTTGGAGTGTGAGTGATAGTCTTGAGATCCTGTGCGTCTACAGAGAAAAGAACGTTTTCGATTCCGAGACCGTAGATGTTGCAAGGAACCTGTCCTGCTCTGCGGATAGCCTTAACGGCTGCTTTGTTGCCAGCTTCACGTACCTGGCCTTTGAGTTCAATGTGTTTCATTGTCTTGAAAAATTAAAATGTGTTACTCAGTTTTCGGATGTGATTCCAAAAACCCCATTGCACCAAAAAGCCCTGCGGCTTTTTATGGGGCTGCAAAGATAGATAAAATATTTGAACTGCAAAACTTTATATGCCTTGATTTTGGAAAATCAGTCAACTAATGAGGTCGCCTCATTCCATTTCAGGCTTTTGTAGAATTCTTTCAGATAGGCAGAACCGTTGGCAGGAATGAACATGCTGAAGCCGCTGTGTGTGGTGATTCTGAACTTTCCGAGGAATGAAGGTGTGTGAGCCTTGTATATCACACAATCGTCCAGGGCCTCCCTGAGTGCATTAAGCTCTGTTTCACTTGCTCCTGCCTTGACTACTGTGTCTTCTAGGTCGTAGAACCAGTGCCATCCATGGTCGTAATATCCCTGAACGGAATTGCAGTTGATTGTGTCGAGTCCTTTTCTGTTATTAGCAAATATCTCCTTGCATGTCTTTGCAAGTTTATCCAGACCATTGCAGTCTATGAGTGAGATTGTAGCTGAACGCTCTATACCCGTCTGTGCATCGTAGTATTCAAAGTAGTCCTTGCACACTTCTATCGGAGCAGGTTCTTCGTTTTCAAGAAGATGTGAAGTCAGTGTCTTGTAGTTGAATCCTTCAGCCAGAATTTCTGTCTGAGAAAATGCTATGAGGTCGCATTTGTCCTTAAGTTCATATGCCACTTCTATACCTCCCATAAGACATGTATCAAAAAGGATGTAGTCAAGCTTGAAAGGAATGCTTTCGGCAAAGTCTGTCAATTCCATTTCATGACTTATGCTTCCTTCTCTGTCAGAGCATATGCTTTTCACTTCCGGGCTGTAGCTGTCACGGGTGAATTCTGTATAAGGTACGGCAACCGAACTGTAGTAATCAGTATTCATTCTGCCTGAATACATCATAGCCTTTGTATTACTTGTGTATCCGGCAGGAAGATATCCGGTGGAGTGAGATGAAATGATGAGACCGTAGTGGTCGGCGTCGAATGATTCCTTTACATATGACAGGACGGCGTTGAACTGTTCCGGTGAAGATGAAATCGTATTCTTGTCATATACGACGAGGGTGTCGAGAACCGGCTTGCTTTCATCGTACTCATCTCTCGTTACGCGTATCAGGACAGGGGAGACAGGTTTGTTGTAGTTCCCTTTTTCTGCCAGATGAGAGTATATGAGAAGAACATTGTCATTTGGGGAATTTCTTGGCAACCAGCCCTGTGTGATATCTTCGATATCCGCTTTAAGATATCCGTACAAACTGTTGAATCCGGCAAGATACATTGTAAGTACATGTCTTTCCTTTTCATTTATGTCCTTTCCGGGGATAGGCCTGAGATTGTTGCCGTTTCCGTTGCTTATGCCTGTGTCCGGTCTGAAGTCTTCTTCAAGATACGACGAACATGCTGCAGCTGAAATCAGGCAACAGATGGCGATGATTGTATATTGTAATTTTTTCATTTCAAATAATATTGCCTGCAAAGATAGACATAATTTGACATATTTTGTACCTTTGTCAAGATATACACTTATGGAGAAGGAAAATATTTAAAATAATATATTATGAATCTTATTAAGAAAATGGTTTATTCGGCAGCAATGGCTGCAGTCCTTGTATCTTGTACGGACAAGGCTGCAGATAAGGATTTCAAGTATCTTCTGGACGAGTTTGCGGATCTGAAGATAATGAAGTATCGTGTACCAGGATGGGAAGATCTCACTCTCCAGCAGAAGGAATATGTATATCACCTTGCTGAAGCGGCGAAGTACGGCCGCGACATCATCTGGATGCAGAACTGCAGGTATAATCTGGAAATCCGCAAGGTGCTTGAGAATATTCTGAACAATTATCAGGGAGACAGGACTTCTGAAGATTTCAGGAATTTCGAGGTGTATGCCAAGAGGGTCTTCTTCAGCAATGGAATCCACCATCATTATGCTGAAGACAAATTCTTCCCTGAGTGTTCCCAGGATTACTTCAGGTCATTGATGGAAGCTGTGGGGGATTCTGCAAGATGTGAGGAACTCCTTCCTGTGATCTATGATCCTCAGATATATCCTCAGAGAAAGTCTACAGACAAGTCAGGGGATATCGTGGCTGAATCGGCTGTCAATTTCTACGAAGGAGTCACAAAGGCTGAAGTGGAGAAGTTCTATGCTGAAATGGTGGACCCATCTGATCCGACTCCGATCTCCTATGGTCTTAACAGCAAGGTCGTGAAAGGTAAAGATGGTGTTGTACGAGAGGAAGTATATAAGGTAGGAGGCCTTTACGGTCCGGCATTGGAGAAGATCGTCGCAGAGCTCGAAAAGGCAGCCGAAGTGGCGGAGAATATCACTCAGAAGGAATATATCGCATTCCTCGTCGACTACTACAGGACCGGAGACCTCAAACTTTGGGATGCATATAATATAAAGTGGGTGAATGACACACTTGGAACAGTTGACTTTGTCAATGGTTTCGTCGAGGACTACAATGACCCTCTCGGACGAAAGGCAACATGGGAAGGCCTTGTGAATTTCAAGGATATGGAAGCTTCACGCAGGACGGAGCTCATCAGTCAGAACGCCCAGTGGTTTGAGGATAACTCACCTGTCGACTCAAGATTCAAGAAGAAGGAGGTCAAGGGTGTATCTGCAAAGGTCATCAATGTGGCTACTCTTGCCGGTGACTGCTATCCGTCATCTCCTATCGGAATCAATCTTCCTAACGCAGACTGGATCCGCCGTGAGCATGGCTCGAAGTCAGTTACCATAGCAAACCTTACAGCAGCATATTCAAAGGCAGCACAGGAATCTCCTAACAGCATCCTTGGAGAATTCGCCTGGTCCGAAGAGGAAATTGCCGCTACAAAGAAATACGGTGACATCACAGGGGACCTTCATACAGACCTTCACGAATGTCTCGGCCATGGTTCAGGACAGCTTCTTCCCGGAACTTCTCCAAATGCTCTGGGAGAGTACAGCTCAACCTTGGAGGAGACAAGAGCCGACCTCTTCGGACTGTACTATCTTGCAGATCCGAAACTCGTTGAACTTGGAATCCTTCCTGACATGGAGGCCTACAAGTCCGAGTATGCCGGATATATCCGTAATGGTATCTTTACTCAGTTCACCAGAGTCGACCTGGGCAAGAAAAATACTGAGGCTCATATGCAGAACCGTAAGCTCATTGCAGACTGGTGCTATGAAAAGGGCTTGGCTGACAATGTGATAGAAAAGAAGGTGCGTGACGGAAAGACTTACTTTGTCGTGAACGACTTCGAGGCTCTCAGAGGACTCTTCGGTGAACTTCTCGCCGAGGTGCAGAGAATCAAGTCTGAAGGTGACTTTGAAGCAGGCAAGGCTCTTGTAGAGACTTATGCGGTGAATATCGATCCTCAGCTTCACAAGGAGGTCAAGGAGCGTTATGCAGCCCTGAATCTCAAACCTTACGGCGGATTTGTCAACCCTGACATCGTGCCGGTGGAGAAGGATGGTAAGGTCGTTGACTATGAAATCAGATACAACGACGACTATCTCGGACAGATGCTTGAATACGGAAAGAAGTATTCGACTCTTTAGGGACAGTACTTAATGAATGAAAGAATCGTAAAGGAATTCGGTTCCTATCTCCGTATAGAACGTGCGATGTCGCAGAACACTGTGGCATCGTATTGTTCTGATGTCATCCATTTCTTGGAAGACTGTACCTGCAGGATAGAAGAGGTGGGGACGGAAGAAATAGGATCATATCTGCAGTCAAGATCCGGATTGTCATCGCGTTCTCAGGCGAGACTTCTGAGCTCCTTGCGTTCTTTCTTCGATTGGCTTATATTGGAAGGACAGCTCTCTGCCAATCCCTGCGATAATGTCGATGGACCTAAGTTGGGAAGATATCTTCCCGATGTGCTTTCGGTTGAAGAGGTCGAAGCCGTCATTGAATCAGTCGGCGGGCCGGCCTGGCAGGATAAACGTGACAGGGCGATACTGGAAGTTATGTATGGCTGCGGATTGCGTGTCTCGGAGGTTTCTGACCTGAAGATCTCGTCATTATATCTTGACGAAGGCTTCATACGTATAAGAGGCAAGGGAAACAAGGAAAGACTGGTTCCCGTCAATGAGCTGACAAGCGATGCCGTCCTGAAATATCTGGAAGTCCGTCCTGTCCCGGTCAGGGAGGCGGGTGACATAGTCTTCCTTAACAGGAACGGAGGTAGATTGAGCCGGGTGTCGATCTTCAAGTCCGTCAAGAAATATGTTCTCCTGGCAGGTATAAGGAAAAGGATCTCACCACATACGTTCCGTCATTCATTTGCAACCCATCTGATTGAAAACGGAGCGGACCTGAGAGGTGTCCAGGAAATGCTTGGCCATGAGAGCATCACCACCACTGAAATATATACACATGTAGAATCGGCCACATGGCAGAAAGATATTCTGGACCATCATCCGATGAAGAAATGATTTTTTAAACTACAATATTTATTATGGACAAGAACAGTTACGCATTGGGCATGAGCATTGCCCACAACATGATGTCATCAGGCATCAGGGAAATTGATTTCGATGATTTTGCAGCAGGTGTAAAGGCCGTGCTCACAGGAGCGGAGCCTGCAGTTTCATTCCAGGAGGCAGGTCTGCTTCTTGACAAGTATTTCGCTCAGCTCGAGGCTGAACAGAAGGCTCAGGCAGAGGCTATGAGTGCAGTCATGAGAGAGGAGGGAGAAAACTTCCTTGCAGCCAAGGCAAAGGAAGAAGGTGTTGTAGTACTTCCTAGCGGACTCCAGTACAAGGTCATCAATGAGGGAACCGGCAAGAAGCCGAAGGCTACCGACAAGGTGAAATGCCATTACGAAGGAACATTTGTCAATGGTGCGAAGTTCGACAGCTCTTACGACCGCAATGAGCCTGCTGTCTTCGGCCTGAACCAGGTTATTCCGGGATGGACAGAGGGTGTCCAGCTGATGTCTGAGGGGTCGAAATATGAATTCTATATTCCATATCAGCTTGGTTACGGTGAGCATGGTGCTCCAGGAGCAATCCCTCCATTTGCAGCACTTAAGTTTGTTGTAGAACTCATCGAGGTCCTCTAATGGATTTCATGCAGATATTCACCCTCGTCACGGGGGTGGCTTACATTGTCCTTGAGATACGGCAGAAGAACTTCATGTGGGTGGTGGGCATCGTCACGAGCCTTGCAGCCATGTGGGTCTTCTTCCGTCAGGGACTGTATGCATCATTTGCACTCAATACCTATTATCTGATCACATCTTTCATAGGACTATGGCATTGGAAAAGGGACGGAAATGTCCTTGAAGCCCAGACAGAAAGAAAAGACGGTTCTTCTGATGTGATACATCTGAACCGTCTGAGTGTAAAGACGCTGGCTGTCAGTGCAGTAGTGACTGTGGCCGGAACATTTGCCCTGGCTTCACTGATGGAAGTCCTTGAAAACCCTATGTCATACATGGATGCTGCTGTAGCCGTACTCAGTGCAGTAGCGACATGGTGGCTGGTAAGGTCCTATCTTCATCAATGGACACTTTTTATAATCGCCGATACGCTGAGTACGCTCCTCTGCCTTTCACAGCAGTTGTGGTGGATGGCAGCTCTTTATCTGATGTATTCTCTGGCTGCCATATATGGCCTGATATATTGGAAAAGAAACGGACGTTATATTATCTGAGTTCCTTCAGAACCATTTCTTCCATGATCTTGTAGCAGTCTGCTCCCGGATGTACTCCGTCTTTGGCATGATTCTTTGGCAGACCGTTATTTTCATCCTTGAGGATAGAGTGGAAGTCTATGTATCTGATCTTGTT
This sequence comes from Bacteroidales bacterium, assembly GCA_017625725.1. GTDB lineage: Bacteria > Bacteroidota > Bacteroidia > Bacteroidales > UBA932 > Cryptobacteroides. Next base: position 17,613 of record JAGAKH010000088.1, read on the forward strand.
CTTCTGTGCATATTCCTGCAGCATTCCGTTGAGCTGGATGATCTGTCCGGCAGGGTCCTTTACTTCAGGTCTCCAAGGATAGTATGAGCATGGGAGGACAGATGCTATGATCGGCTTGATCTTGTTGGCCTTGGCAAGTTCGCACATTGAAACTATGTTTCCGAAGATGTTTTCAAGGCTGATCTTTCCGTTATTCAAGGCAATGTCGTTTGTTCCTGCCAGTATGACTACATACTTCGGATCGAGGTCAATGACGTCCCTTCTGAAACGTACAAGCATATGTGATGAAGTCTGTCCGGAAATTCCTCTGCCCTGGATGTTGTTGTCTGTGAAGAATTCCGCACGTTTTTCAAACCATCCCTCGGTGATCGAGTCACCCATGATCACAGCCTTTGGAGTTGTCGTTACCTTTGCGTTTGCATCAGCATATCTGCTGAAGAAAGCCCAATCATGATGCTGTGCTGATGCCAATGTGGTCATGGCCATAAGAATGGCGGTCAAAAGAATGCTACGTTTCATAATGTTAAATTTTGTTTGAGTGTTTATCATGCAAATATAACTCTATTTTTATTATTTTTGCACTGTTAAGCGTATGACAGAATGAGGATAATTGCGGAAAGCGGGGCCACCAAGACAGAATGGAGGGCCTTGAATGATGATGGAAGTGTGCTCAAGGCACATTCGTCGGGTCTTAATCCGTCCTGTATAAATGATGAGGGAATAAGGTCGGTGATGTCAGATGTCATACCTGTACTGAATCCCGAAGGCCGTTCCGTTTCTGAAATATTCTTTTACGGTGCAGGTCTTGTCAGTGAAGAATCTGCGGCACCTCTTGCCGAAGCTTTTCAGATGTGGTGTCCTTTTGCTGAGCTGACCTTCAGTTCTGACCTGCTGGCTGCAGCCAGAGCCATTTTCGGCGATGAGGATGGAGTGGTGGCAATAATGGGTACCGGCTCCAACAGCTGCCTGTATAGTGGAGGAAAAATAGTTGAAAACATCCGTCCGGGAGGATTCATATTAGGAGATGAAGGAGGCGGAGCGGCTCTTGGAAAGGCTTTTCTGGCTGATTACATAAAGGGGCTCCTGCCGGGCGAAATCAACGATGATTTCAAGGCCAGATATTCCCTTGATTATCAGACAATAGTACGAAGGGTATATAAGGAACCAGATGCTTCGGCATTTCTGGCCTCTTTCGCACCATATATATTAAGCAGGCTGGATAATGACTATGTTTATGGACTTGTCCAGACCAACATTGTCTCATTCATTGAAAGGTCATTGTCAAGGTACCCTTCTTCCAAGGTGGGGGTTGTAGGGTCTTTCGGCAATGCGTGCAGAGACATTTTATGTGAAACAGGTAAAAGGTACGGACTTGAGTTCGTCAGGTTCGTCACCTCACCTATAGATGAACTTGTAAGATACCATGGCATATAAGGAAAACTATCCCTCAAGGCTTCTTGAGGATGCGGTGGATGCAATAAGCACATTGCCCGGTGTGGGTCGCAGGAGTGCCCTGCGTCTGGCTCTGCATCTGCTCAAACAGCCTCAGGAGAATGTGCATCATTTCACTTCCTCCATTGACAGACTCAGGGACGAGGTCATGTATTGCCGTGAGTGCATGATGATTTCCGATGCCGAGCTCTGCTCCATCTGTTCCGACCGTTCCCGTGACAGGAAGACCATCTGTGTCGTGGAGAGCGTCAGGGATGTGATGAGCATTGAGAATACAGGCCAGTTCCATGGGGTGTACCATGTTCTGGGGGGTATCATTTCACCTATCAACGGAATAGGCCCATCCGATCTGTCCATTTCAAGACTGGTCGACAGGATAAGGGAGTCGGAAGATGCTGCTTCAATGGAAATAATCCTTGCTTTAAGCGGAGACGTGGAAGGGGAGACAACCTCTTTCTATATATACAGGCAGATTTCCGGTTTCGGTGTGAAGGTGTCTTCTCTTGCAAGGGGACTTGGATTCGGAGATGATCTGGAATATGCCGATGAACTCACTCTTGGCAGGTCTATTGTAAACAGACAGGTGTTCAGACCTTGACACAGGCCTGGTCAAAAAATACTTGTCCGCGACAAGTTTTTTTTGACATTTGATATAAAAGAGGTAAATTCGCAGGATTGTAGTAAAAAGGGAGGACGAGCTATGATAGAGATCTTCTATAAGAAAGACGGGCAGATGATGCTTTCCCAGTCGGAAGCCGACTTCTCAATAATTCCCCATGAAGATGTGATCTGGATTGACCTTTTTTCTCCTTCGGGTGAGGAGAAAAGGGCCACTGAGGCATTTCTGGGTACTACTATCCAGAACAGAGCACAGGCGGAGGAGATCGAGATATCATCTCGTTTTTCCGAAACGGAACATGCCATCTTCGCGAATACAAGCTTCCTTATTCCGGGTCCGGAAGAATACACCGAAGAAACCGTGTCGTTCATCCTTACAGACCACATCCTCACTACACTGCGTGAGTGTCCATTGAAGAGTTTTACAGACCTTCAGAGAAGGATAATGGCATATCCGAAAATATACAATTCCGGTCATGTGGCATTCCTCAGCATTCTGGAAAACCGTATTGACCTTGATGCCGACATGGTGGAGCTGGTTTCCAAGGAAATCAACCAGTACAACAAGAAGGTGTCTCTGGGAGAGGATATCAGCGAAGAATTCCTCATCGACATCAATCAGCTTCAGGATAACACCATGCTCATCCGCGAGAATATCATTGACAAGCAGAGGGTTATCTCGAGCATCCTTAAAAGTGCCAACTACCCTAAGGAATATCAGCCGAGGCTGAATGTCCTTCTCAAGGATATATCTTCCCTTATCAATCACACCGACTTCGGTTTCGAGCGTCTTGAATATCTCCAGAACACTGTATTGGGTATCATCAACCTCGATCAGAACAAGATCATGAAGGTGTTTACCCTTGTGTCCCTAATGCTCATGCCTCCGACACTCATCGCCAGCTTCTTCGGCATGAACATCCAGTTCGGATGGTTCATCGGCCACTCGGGCTGGACCTGGTTCATCGTTCTCCTGCTGATGTGTGTCTCCACCATCCTTATCTTCTGGATCTTCAAGAAAAGGAAGATGTTCTAATGGTATTTTTGTCAAACCCTTTGAAAATCCGAAAATTATCCATATTTTTGCACGCTTTTTCGCCGAAGCGTGCTTTATTTTTTGTAAGTCGTTGAGGCAAAGCATAGTAAATAATGTTAAACCCACTAGTTTGTTTTTAAATTTTATCATGGAAGAAAACAAGACAGTTGTTGAGGTTGCTCCTGAAGTAGAGGCAGCTCCAGCAGTAGAAGAAACCAAGAAGACCGTTTTCAACGCGTCTGTAGCTCCAGAGAACTTTGACTGGGACGCATTCGAGAACGACGATGTTTATGGTGGTGATGTTGCAGCAATCGCTGAGCAGTACAACCAGACCCTTTCAAAGGTTGTTGAAGGCGAGGTCGTAGAGGGCGTCGTTACAGCAATCAGCAAGAGAGAGGTTATCGTTAACATCGGTTACAAGAGCGAAGGTGTCATCATGGCTCCTGAGTTCCGTTACAACCAGGACCTCCAGGTAGGTGACAAGGTTGAGGTGTTCGTTGAGAATACTGAGGACAGAAAGGGTCAGCTCATCCTTTCACACAAGAAGGCACGCCAGCTCCGTTCTTGGGATATGGTTAACGCAGCATTCGCAGCAGACGAGATAGTAAAGGGTTACGTGAAGACACGCACAAAGGGTGGTATGATCGTGGACGTATTCGGAATCGAGGCATTCCTTCCTGGTTCACAGATCGACATCAAGCCTATCCGCGACTACGATCAGTTTGTTGACACAACAATGGACTTCAAGATCGTTAAGATCAACCAGGAGTTCCGCAATGTTGTAGTTTCACACAAGGCACTTATCGAGGCTGAGCTCGAGCAGCAGAAGAGCGAGATCATCGGCAAGC
>JAGAKH010000089.1 GCA_017625725.1 Bacteroidales bacterium
CCGAGGCACTCAACTGTGACACCATGGCTCTGACTGAACAAGTAATATCAAACGATAAACAAATCAAAGCAGTGAAGGTAGCCTTTGACAAGCTGGCGGTCGCCGCCTGACGGGCTAAAATTCACTTGCGAAACTTAAGTCACAATAAAATTTAGGATTAACAACGGAAAAAACGTAAAGATATCAACAAATCGGTCGTTATTTCAACGAATCGAAATATTTTCCGTGCCCGTACACGGAATATTCAAATTTATTATTACTTTTGTCACCTGAGAAAAAACCGCACTAATGAAGAACACAGAAAAAAAACTGATGACAAACTGGCGCTGGTGGATGGTTGTGCTTCTATTTGTCGCAACTACTGTCAATTACATGGACCGCCAGGTACTTTCCCTCACATGGAAGGAATTCATAGCACCGGAATTCCATTGGACCGACAGTGACTATGGAACAATCACAGCATTCTTCTCATTATTCTACGCTGTCTGCATGCTTTTCGCCGGCAAATTCGTAGACTGGATGGGAACCAAGAAAGGATACCTCTGGGCAATAGGAGTCTGGTCATTGGGAGCCTGCATCCACGCCATCTGCGGTTGGGCGACCATGCATATAGAAGGTTATGAATCTATCGAGGCCATGAAGGCCGTTGAAGCCGGATCTTCTGCGGCACTTGCCATAGCATCGGTCAGCGTATGGCTTTTCCTTGCTGCCCGAGGCATACTCGCACTCGGTGAAGCAGGAAACTTCCCTGCAGCCATCAAGACTACTGCAGAATATTTCCCTAAAAAGGACAGGGCTTTCGCCACATCGATTTTCAACGCCGGAGCATCGGTAGGAGCACTTGTTGCACCAGCAACCATTCCACCTCTCGCAGCTGCCCTCGGATGGGAGATTGCATTCGTAATCATCGGAGGCCTGGGTTTCATATGGATGGGATTCTGGGTATTCATGTACGACAAGCCGCATAAGTCCAAATATGTAAACGAGGCGGAGCTTGCTTACATCCAGCAGGATGAAGACGAGACACCGGCTGCAGACAATGGAGAAAATAAGTCCATACCGTTCCTCAAGTGCTTCACTTACAGGCAGACATGGTCATTCATCGCCGGCAAGTTCTTTACAGACGGAGTATGGTGGTTCTACCTGTTCTGGGCACCTGCTTATTTCCAGGACCAGTTCGGCTACAAGGCATCTTCCGGCACCGGTATGGCATTGATCGTGACTTTATACGCAATCGTGACCGTCGTATCCATCTTCGGAGGTTATCTGCCTAAATATTTTGTAGAGAAGAAAGGAATGCATCCATACTCGGGTCGAATGCTGGCAATGCTTATTTTCGCATTCTTCCCTCTCCTCGCCCTCTTCGCTCAACCGATGGGACAGTTCTCCGCATGGTGGCCGGCAATCATCATCGGCCTGGCAGGAGCCGGTCATCAGGCTTGGTCCGCCAACCTTTTCTCGACAACAGGAGACATGTTTCCTAAATCGGCAGTAGCCACAATTACCGGCATCGGCGGTATGGCCGGAGGTCTGGGATCATTCCTTATAAATAAGGGAGCCGGTGCCTTGTTCACCTTCTCCGAGAATGCAGGAGCTGCCTTCACTTTCCTGGGTTTCGAAGGAAAGGAGGCCGGATATATGATCGTATTCTGTATCTGTGCTGTTGCATACCTTGTGGCATGGAGCCTTATGAAGATTCTTGTTCCGAAATACCGTAAGATCGAAGAATAACATACCTTAATACCAATCTATAATTTCAGATAATCTGCCATTTTGTCAGTTTTGCAAAGGTGGCAGATTATTTGTTATCTTTGCGTCGTCTTTATGACTATAATATAGATAATTATGTTGATAACCATAATACTTACAACAATTATTGCATTCATTATCAACAAATTGATAAAAAAGAAAAAGGAAAAGTAAGGCTATGTCAAAAGAGAATACAGAAGAAAAGGAGATTCAGCAGGAAGCTGGGCAGAAGAACGAAAAGAAGAATTGTCAGAAAAAGGAATCCAAAAAGGATAAGGCCAGAATCGAAGAACTGGAGAAAAAGATCGAGGAGCTTAACGCAAAGGTGGAGAAGGATAAGGACGACTACGTCAGGCTTATGGCCGAATTCGATAATTTCCGCAGACGTACTGCTCAGGAAAAACTCGATCTTGTCAGCGTTGCTTCAATGGATACCATCAAAGGGTTGCTTCCGGTTCTCGATGACTGTGAAAGGGCTTTGAAGGTTCTCATTGAGTCGGATGACAGCGACGCAGCAAAGGAGGGTACGGAACTCATCTACCACAAACTCATGGAGTATCTCAAGAGCAAGGGTCTGGCTGTCATTCCAGCTATGAACGAGGTCTTTGACACTGACCTCCATGAAGCCGTGGCACAGTTCCCTGTTCAGGAGGAAGACAAGAAAGGAAAAGTTTTCGATGTGGTTCAGACCGGCTACACGCTTAACGGAAAGGTAATCCGCTTCGCGAAGGTCGTAGTTGGAATCTGATAACAGAAGGATCAACAGATTATGGCAAGCAAAAGAGACTATTACGAAGTGCTGGGCGTCAGCAAGGGAGCTTCAGCTGACGAGATAAAGAAGGCATACAGGAAACTGGCGGTCAAATACCATCCGGACAAGAATCCGGGAGACAAGGAGGCTGAGGAAAAGTTCAAGGAGGCGGCTGAGGCTTACTCGATTCTGAGCGATCCGGACAAGAAAGCCAAATACGACCAGTTCGGACATGCCGGCGTAGATGGTGCAGCACCAGATTTCAGCGGAGGATTCGGAAATCTGAACGATATCCTCAACGACCTGTTCGGAGGAGCTTTCGGAGGCGGATTCGGAGGTTTCGGCGGATTCGGAGGCTTTGGAGGCGGAAGCCAGAGGCAGCAGCAGAGAGTATACAGAGGACGCGACATCAGAGTCAGGGTAAAGCTGACCTTGGAGGAGATTGCAAGAGGCGTAGAGAAGGAAATCAGTATAGAGAAGAGCGTACCGTGTCCTGAGTGCGGTGGCAAAGGTGCCAAGAACAGTTCCGACATCAAGACATGCCCTAGCTGTAACGGTACAGGTCAGGTTCAGAGAGTGACAAACACATTCCTTGGCCAGACTGTCACCTATTCTACCTGCCAGCAGTGTGGAGGTGAAGGTAAAATCATCACAAATCCTTGCCGCAACTGTGGCGGAAGCGGTCTTATCCGTAAGAGAGAGACAATAAAGGTAAAGATCCCTGCAGGCGTTGAAGCAGGAATGCAGCTCACCATCCAGGGAGAGGGCCATGCAGCAAAGAACAACGGTATAAACGGAGATCTTCTCGTAGTGATCGAAGAACAGGAACATCCTGAAATCAAGAGAGAAGGGAACAACCTATATTACACTAAGGTCATTTCACTCCCTGACGCAATTCTCGGAGGAGAGACAGAAGTTCCATGTATAGATGGCAATTACAGGATAAAGATTGAACCAGGAACTCAGTCAGGCACTGTGGTAAGACTACGTGGCAAAGGTCTGCCGACAGTAAACGGTTATGGCGGTACAGGAGACATGTATGTCAAGATTGCGGTGTGGATACCTAAAAAGCTTGGAAAAGATGAGAAGTCATTGATCGAAAGCCTGAGGAACAATGATGCATTCAAGCCGAATCCAAGCAAGGAGGACAAGAGTTTCTTCGATAAATTGAAAGATTTATTCTGATTGAAATGCATTAATTGCAAAGAATTCATTATTTTTTCAAATAAAAGTTTGCAGGTTAAAAAAATATTCCTACCTTTGCAATCCCAAAATTAAAGCAACCTCTTGTGGTGGGTGAAAAGAAACGCAATGTTGCCCTAAAATATTAATTGAAGAAAGAAATGGATTTTATTAAAGTAGTAGAGCAGGCATTTGCAAACGAGAAAGTAGCCAGCTACCCAAAATTCAAAGCCGGTGACACAATCACCGTAACATACAGAATCAAGGAGGGTGACAAGGAAAGACTTCAGAAGTTCAGAGGAACAGTTATCCAGCTCCGCGGTGCTTCAGCAAACACAAGAACATTCACTGTACGTAAGGTTGCAAGTGGTGTAGGTGTTGAGAGAATCTTCCCAATGGAATCACCATTCATCGAGTCAATCGAGCTCAACAAGGTAGGTAAAGTTCGTAGAGCACGTATCTTCTATCTCCGTGAACTCTCTGGTAAGAAGGCTCGTATCAAGGAGAAGAAGGTCAGCATAAAGGCTGAGTAATATAGCAGGAAACTGCATTCGGCTCCGTAGCTCAACTGAATAGAGCATCTGACTACGGATCAGAAGGTTACAGGTTTGAATCCTGTCGGAGTCACCAGAGCAGAGAAATCTGCAGCAAACATCCCACAAATTTTGTGGGATGTTTTTTGTTATGCATACTGTCAAAAGCTTGCTTTTGTAAAGTATGCATAATTAAAAACTGTGTAAGCGAAGCGAGCACAGATGTTTGCTGCCCGCGAATACTCTGCCGTGACGACATTCAGGAAAAGTCATCGCGCAGCGATGGCTAATCCTGTCGGAGTCACAAAAATAAGGCGACTAATAAGTGATTTAGTCGTCTTATTTCGTATTTATATGGATATGACGACAGTGGCAGTAGGGTAAGTTGCTTGTTTCCGGTTGTTTTGCATAACGACATTCCCAGGTTCAACATGTTTTTATTATCTTTACGGTTGAAAAGTCATAGTAACATGAATACATTTCTTAAAACAGTTTCTGCAATCCTGTTGACATTGGCAACACTGCCGACTTATTCAAAGCAGAAAGATAACATCGCATATCAAGATCGTCAGGTACGCCTTACCGTCATTACAGATGGAGTTATCCGTCTTGAATGGGAACCGGAAGGCAGATTCACAGACTCCCCTTCTCTCGTGGCTTCGGAAAGAGACTATCCCGAAGCAGATTACAAGACACGTAAAAAGGACGGAAAGATCTACATCAGTACCGCCCGGATGACACTCGCCTATGAGATGAACAGCGGACAGTTCACTGAGAAGAATCTGACTATCACTTCAACGGACGGAATGTTCACATGGAAGCCAGGCATGAAACAGAAAGAAAACCTGAAGGGCACATTCCGTACCTTGGACGGTCTAGACGGCCAGATTCAGGTCCAGACCTTGGTAACAGACATGAAGCAGGGAGAGACAAGACATTTCGAAGACGGAATTCTGGCCAAAGACGGTTGGACACTGATAGATGAATCCGAAAACTATCTGTTTGATGATTCAAAATGGTCATGGGTAAAAGAAAGAGAGAACAAGAATTGTCAGGACTGGTATTTCATGGCATATGGGCATGATTACAAGGCCGCTCTGAAAGACTTCACAGTGATTGCAGGAAAGATGCCTCTGCCTCCTAGATTTACATTCGGATATTGGTGGAGCAGGTATTGGGCATACTCTGACAAGGAACTAAGGGACCTGATAGACAAGTTCCGGACATATGATATTCCTCTTGACGTCCTTGTCATCGACATGGACTGGCATTATACGGATGAAGGCCGCGGAGGATGGACAGGATGGACATGGAACAGGAACATCTTCCCTGACCATAGACAATTCTTGTCTCATCTGAAAGACCAGGGACTGAAAGTAACTCTCAACCTGCATCCGGCAGACGGATTCTATGCATATGAAGAATGCTACCCTGCTCTGGCAAAAGGGATGGGTATGGATCCGGCAGAAAAGAAGCACATAGAATGGACCAATTCCGACAAGACGTTCATGAGCAACATGTTCAGACATGTAATGCATCCGATGCAGAAGGAGGGTATCGATTTCTGGTGGCTTGACTGGCAGCAGCACGTATTCGACAAAAAAATGACCAGACTCAACAACACCTGGTGGATAAATTACTGCTATTTCTCTGACATGGAACAAAACGGAGAGAAGAGACCTCTGCTTTACCATAGATGGGGCGGGCTGGGAAATCACCGCTACCAGATAGGTTTTTCCGGCGATGCGACCATTTCATGGAAATCTCTTGACTTCCAGCCATATTTCACCTCAACAGCATCTAATGTACTCTACGGATACTGGAGCCATGACATAGGAGGGCATCTAGATATAGGCATAGGTATCGAACCGGAGATGTACACCAGATGGCTGCAGTTTGGAGCATACAGTCCGGTCATGCGTACACATAGTACAAAGAGCGGCAGACTGAACAAGGAGCCATGGGTATTTCCTGAGGAATATGCTGACATCATCCGCAACACCATCAAGTCAAGGTATGAGATGGTGCCATATATCTACACCATGGCGAGAAAAGGTTGGGAAGAAGGCATTTCCTTGTGCAGACCATTGTACTATGAATGGCCTGAAAGCAATGAAGCATATGATTTCAGGAACGAATACATGTTCGGAGATGATATGCTCATAGCTCCGGTAACCAAACCTGGTGAAAACGGATTTACATCAATGGAGGTGTGGCTGCCGGAAGGAGAATGGTACGAGATCCATAGCGGAACGATGCTTGAAGGAGGCAGGATCCACACTAGAAGATTTGCCATGGACGAATACGGAGTCTACATGAGAAGCGGAGCAGTCCAGCCACACTACCGCAGAGATATAAAGAATCTTGATTCGAATGATGAAGATATAATTGTGACGGTATATCCGGGAAAAGAGGGTTCATTCGACATGTACGAAGATGCCGGAAACAGCAAGGACTACGCAGACAATTATGCTACTACACACCTTTGCTCATCCAGAAACGGAAGAGAACAGACAGTAGTCATCGGAGCCAGAGAAGGATCATACGATGGAATGCCTCTTGAAAGGAGATTCAAGGTAAGGATCATAGCAAGTGCCGCACCGTCCAAAGTTACCGTCAACGGTGAAGAATGCGGGTTCGAGTATCTTGGCGAAGATTTTGCATTTGTAATTGAAGTGCCTCAGACAGATTGCAGAGTCGAGAAGACAATCTGCATCACATATCCTGAGGAGGACAACATGATTATCGATGGAACCATCGGATATTCACGTAGAGTGGCAAGGACATTGGATGCACTGAAATACCGTACAGGCATAGACCCGAGAGATGAACTCGCAAGAATGGGAGTCGTCAACGAGGCAGCCATGTACAGGCCTGAAGAGGCAAAGAGACTTGCAGAAGAATTTATGAAAAATTACAGAAATCTCCCGGAGGTACTCATGAATCATTACGGTTTCTATCATGGAGACAACTTCAACTGGTTCCTGACTCATTGCGGATGGGAGGGCAAATTTTAGAAAGTATGAAAAAGATTATCAACGTAGCCATCGGAGGCTGCAGCTTCATTATTGATGAAGAAGCATACAACACATTGGAAAACTACATTATCCGATTCAAGGAGCAGCAGGAAGGCAAAAGTTCAGGTAATGATGCCGTTTATGAACTGGAAAACAGAATTGCAGATCTTCTGAAAGAAAAGCTTGGCACCAAGGAGGTCGTAGATGACAAGATTGCACAAGAGGTAACAAGCATGCTGGGCTATGCAGAATCAGTAAATCCGACACCAAGAGGAAATTATAGCGGCACAGATGGAGAAAGGCCAGCCAGAAGGCTATTCAGAGATCCTGATGGAAAGAAGATTGCAGGTGTCTGTTCCGGGCTTGCACTCTATCTTGGCGTTGACGTGACATTGATACGCATCATATTCCTTGTCGCACTTATTTGCGGTTCTGCGGGTTTCTGGATCTATCTTGTAATCTGGATTGCTTCTCCTGAGGCAAGAAATGCAGAAGAAAAGTGCGAACTACGCGGACTTCCTATAAATGAAGAGAACCTGAAAAGGTTTTCCAAAGGGAGATAGACTGTTACAGAATCTGCTTTTGCATGCTCAGCAACAAAGAGATCGGAATCTGCCCTCTCAAACTGTTCAGAACGAATCTTTCTGAATTAAAGATTACCATCTCACCAACCAGATCGTTTACAGGCTGAGAAATATACACATCGACTACATCATCGTTGGCTGCATTGGACTTGCCAACATATGTATATTGTTTCAAAGTGGCTTCCAGACTTTTATGGAAGTCACTTTTGATTTTAGCATCAGCATTATCCAGTTTCAGTACTGACACCTCAGTAATCTTATCGGCAACAGGTGCAGCTGGAGTCTTACGTATCATGACCCTAGCTATCTTCATAGACATACCCTTGGCTTCAACAAATGAAACTCCTTGTGCATTTTCATATTCAAGCATGATCTTTTCGGCCGGAGTAGCTGCTGAGGCTGAAAAGGAGAATTGCAAAAATGCGAAGATTGACAGATATATAAGTATTCTATTCATTCAGATTTATATTACGGCCTGCAAAGATAAATGTTTTCCAAGACATTATCGTCCTGCGAGTAAAGATTTCTCGATTAGCTATGCTCACTCGAAATGACAATACGCCATATATTTTTGAATGCAGTTTCAAAGGTCAAGTATTATGCCGTTTAAAATAAAATCCTTAACTTTGTAAAGATAAGCGGGTGTAGCTCAGTGGTAGAGCATCGGCTTCCCAAGCCGAGGGCCGCGGGTTCGATCCCCGTCACCCGCTCAAACGACAAGGCAGACATAAAGTCAAACGACTTTTATGTCTGCCTCGCATCATTAATGAATCCTGGCCTATTTTTTGGCTGGTCCGTGAAGGGAGTTATCTATCTGATATAGAAGAGACTCATAATGGGCACGAATGTCACCGGAAGCTGATCTGGCAGCCTTCTCCAAAAGTTTGACGATCTTCTGGAGCTCACCATAGAACAACGACCTTGTCTCATCTATAGCCTTGACATTCACAACTTTCTGGAATCCATAACCTGATGGACCGAACTCGTCAAGCATGATCTGGGATGCAACATATCCTACCCCGTTTGTATCTTCGATAGAACGGAAATAATCCAGATGTTCTGCCAGAACGCCGTACTGATCGAGTCCGAAGTCAACCATATGATCCACAGATGGAAGATAAGGGGAATCACCTGAAATGGAAACAGAAGTACTTGCACTGGTCATTGATGTCTTTTTGATAGCCTTAGGAGCCAGATATGCGACATACAGATTCTGGAGGAATCTGTCACATCTCGAAGGGGTCTTTCCTGAAATCGTCGACTTCCATATCTCAGCATACATGTCATCAAGCCAGTTCCTCAATGTGTAGGCATCATCCTGCTCTGCTACTGAAGACGACAAAACGACATTCTCACTGGTTTCAAAAAGATCCAAAGCCAAATTATACTGAATGGCAGGACTCATATCGGTTCTTAATGAGAATGTACCTGTCACGCTCTCGTCATCCATCCATGTACAGTTACGTATCTGGTCCAGTACCCATTTCAATGATTTCTTCTGAACAGAACCAGGAACCGAAACAATATTCTCTCCGCTGGTTCCAGGCTTGACTTCCGTAAGGTATATACCTCCGATGTTCATCATTACCGCACGTATGTATCTGCTATACTGGCTTACAAGAGCTGAATACCTTGTCTTCTTCAAAGATGCATCAGGATCTGCTTCATCAGGCATCCACTCATTGAAATGAGATAGGATATACTTCAGATTGGCAATACCATAGTCTGATGCTCGTATAGGATCATCACCCAGATCTTCCTCGATTGCACTAGGGTCATAACGGTGACGTGTCTGCTGACGGCCATACCTATAAATAGGATCTCCGGCTTTTTCATCCACCCATGACTCAAGAACAGCGGCTTCCGACTTCATGTCAGTAGCCTCAGGAATAATGGAATAAGCATACTTCACAAGGAAATGATCATATTCTCCAAGGTCTGGAGGAGTCAGTCTTACACCTTCATCTCCAGGCTGGGCAATATAGTTGAAACGGGCGTAATCCATTATTGATGGAGTCGTACCATACTTCCTGGTAAAGGTTGAACTTCTGAGTGAATCGACAGGAAATGAAGCAGAGGCTGACATATTGTGCATGAATCCAAGACAATGTCCGACCTCATGTGCAATAACATACTCCATTGACTCCTGAACTATATCATCCGGCATTCTTTTCGACCGAACGCGTGGATCCACCTGGGAAGTCTGTGTGAAACGCCAGTTGTTGATAAGTCTGATGACGTCGCTATACACCAGAACGGAAGCATTGATTATTTCACCGGTAGTCGGATCGAACCATGACGGTCCCATTGCATTTGCCGTAGGAGTCGGCACATATCGTACACATGAGTATTTAAGATTGTCCGGATCGAACTCAGGATCATCCTTAGGAAAATCACGCACCTGTACCGCATTCTTGAATCCAAGCTGCTCAAAAGCCTTGTTCCACCTCAGCACTCCCCTCTTTGCCGGCTCACGCCATAGTTCAGGAAGAGCATCATCAATATAGAACACCACTGGCTTCACAGGCTCGACAAGTTCACCTGATTGCCATGCCTCCATATCCGAAGGCTGGAGATTCCATCTGCGGATGACAGAATAATTCTTCATGGCATCCTGTCCGGTATACATGTCAGTCCTGTCAGTCAGGAAAATACCCAAACGGGAATCTGCAATTCTCGGACGCATCTTCTCCTCAGGAAGAAGCATGATCGTTCTGGTAGCCGTGCCTGTAAAAGGCTTGTCAGAATAAAGAGTAAGAAGTCCCAGAACCGTAGCCTTCAACTTATAGGACATTACGGACTTTATCGTAACATTGTCCTTGAAGGCCTTTACATCCTTAAGATAAGATCCATCCTTATTATATGTAGCAGTAACTGAGAGGCCTCCACCAGCCGATCCGGACTTTACCAGGGCAAGTTCCTTGTTATCACCGATGAACATCGTACTTGCATCAAAGACAACTGCCGAAGAATCGGGGCTCCAGCACATCATCTTCCATGAGTAAAGAACAGGGTCTACACTGCTGACCTCAACAGCTTTCCTCATTGCCGGATCATCCTTATCGAAATCCGGTAGCACATTCACCATGGTAAGCAGAATCGTACTGTCTACCTTCTGAAACTTCACATGAAGCGGAGCCTCTTCCTTGTATCCTATTGTTGCAACATCGGCAGCACTGCAATCAGATACAGTGGAAGCGATAAGCATCTCTCTGTCCAATGATGACAGAGGAAGTTCAATATACAGTTTGCCCTTGGCTTTATGAAGTGTCATGAATCCTCCTTCACATCTTGCAGTGACACAGGATTTGTCATTGATGAAGGTCTTTTCATACTTAGACACTTTCTTCTTAGGCTCGGCTTTCTGCTCTACCTGAGCCTTTTTACCTTTCTTCCTTTTGGATTTTGCAGCAGCATCCATCTCAGGACATGAAAGGGAAACAAACATTAGAACAGACAGAACCAATAAGACAAAGCGTTTCATATTCAACAGGTTAATATACAATAAAATTATCTGTAAGACGGTGCGATGAATGGTGATGCCTTAACATATTCAGAACTCACCCTCAAACCATCCAAAGCTGCTTCATTACGGCACCCTTCAACTTCTATGATGAACTCCTTAAGACCTGCAGTCTGAGCATTCGAAAAGATCGCATCAAAACCAACCATACCGCTCTGACCGATTTCCTTAGCATCCTTGACATGAAGGACTTTGAAACGACCCGGATATCTGTTGAAATAATCAACTGGAGATGCATGACCATATACTGCCCAATATACATCCATCTGGAAGAATACCAGCTCCGGATCAGTATTCTGGATTAGATAATCCATCATGACCTGATCCTCAACCTTCTGAAATTCATGTGCATGGTTATGATAACCGAACTCCATTCCAGATTCACGGCATCTGCGACCGATTTCATTATAGTAGTCACAGTATGTCTTCAGATCCTTCAATGTAGAAGGCACATCCATCCAAGGGCAGACCATATATCTCATTCCTGCAGCCTTATGTGCAGCAATAGCTGCATCCCACCATGCAAGGCTTTCAGAAAGGTCACCGGATGCAAGTTCCTCCTCAGAAAGCTGCTTTGAAAGATGAGAGGAAACGACTTCCATTCCTGCTTCTTCAACATCTGCCTTGAATTCTTCCGGAGACACTCCATATAAAAGACCATCACCATAATGAGCCGCTTCCACTCCGGTATACCCCATTTCTGCAATAGATTTCAGCACCACTTCGTGGTTCTGGGCATACATTTCGGCATTACCTATAAGGTCACGTACAGAATAAAGCTGAACCGCCATATCCTTGGCTACCGGCTCATGTGTATTGCAACAGCTTGCGGAGAGAACTCCGCAAGCTGCCACAAAAAATATTTTATGCAATTGTTTCATGGCATTACTCCATTATCTTCACACGGATGTTGCGATACCATACGTCATCACCATGATCCTGAAGTCCGATATATCCCTTATGATCGTCTCCACCGCAGTTGTTG
The DNA here is from genome assembly GCA_017625725.1 of Bacteroidales bacterium. Lineage (GTDB taxonomy): Bacteria > Bacteroidota > Bacteroidia > Bacteroidales > UBA932 > Cryptobacteroides. The sequence goes on from JAGAKH010000089.1 coordinate 12,325, forward strand.
AGGAGATCGAAAGCTATAGGCCAGCTTTCTGCACTGAACTTGCTTGCCTGAAGCATATCGGTCCACCTAGGAGTCCACAAATGATACTCAAGTACATTCACATCATTCTGAGCATGAACGACTGTTCCCTTGTAAACCATGATCCTGGCCTTGTTCCACTCTCCGTAAGGTTTCTGGTTCTGAGGTTTTGCAGGAATCATGTCATAGAGAGATGCCGACTGACGGTTGCCGTCTATGCCGAGGAATGCATCCGGATGATTTGCATTATCAAGCACCTGATATTCAGGAGAAGATACAAATATATACTCATACTTAAGTGAGCCGTCTTCCTGCCTTACAGCTGCTTCCTTGGCAAGATAGAAGATTCCTGAGTTACCACCCTTCGACACCTTCCATTCAAGTTCAAGGATAAAGTTCTGGAACTGGTGTGCAAAGATGAGGTCACCACCTTCAGCAGTCTGTCCTTCACCAAGACCAGTTCCCTGGAACTTGATTGCACCGTCTTCAACAATCCAACGTGCTGGGATATGATCCTTACCATAACCTCTCCATCCCTGCATCTTCTCATTTCCATTGAAAAGGACATGGAAACCGTCCTGATCTATAGGGAATGCTGCAAGGTCAACCTCAGGATGATTAACTACAACATATGGAGGACAGTCGGGAGTTGAAGGCTCGCTTACTTCGAGAAGTGTAGTCTCACCCACGAAAACAGGATCTCCGATTACAAGTTCCTGCTGTTTGTTACCACAAGACGCCATAACTAAAAGTGCTGATGCACAGAATAATATCTTTTTCATAATATAAAATAAAAGGTTAATTAGCCGTTAAAAATCAAATCGATCAGTCCTGAGGCATATCAGGAAGCTTGTAGCCGTTCTGATATGTATGCTTCACAAGTTCTTTCGCAAACTCTCTTGCATTTACAGGGTCTGTATATGTCTTTGCAAATGTAGGGTGTCCGTCCTTAATTGTAAATCCGTCATGGATCACAGAGCTGATCTGTGCATCTTCTGGAATGTTCGTGAATTCCATCTTCTCACCATCCCACTCAAGTTCCATATTAAGGCTCTGGAGACGTACTGCAAGTACACCCATGACAACCATTTCATTGAAAGGACCTGCCTCACTGAAGTCAGAAGCAGAAGGAACACGTACCGAAGCATCTTCCTTACATGCCCTTACCCAATCCTGAACATGGCTCAATGTAACCTCTCTGAGCACCTTTGGAGCCTCAGGCTTGCGTCCTGACAGGAGATAAGGCTCGTGACCGTAGCAGCCGAGAATGAGAGTATCCTTTGATCCGTAGAATATGGTACAGCCACCTTCAATATTCAGGTCCACACCTTCAGGAAGACCTTCAGGTCTGAGTGGTCTGATACCTCCGTCATACCAGTGCACTTCCACTTCAGGCATTGCAACCTTCGGCATATTGTCACGTGCAGGGAAGACATATCTGATCTTCTGAGCATTTGGACATGACTCTGACAGGAGGAGGGTCGATGTACCCTGTACCTTTGTAGGATAGCCGAGATTCAGAGCCTTGTAAACACCATGAAGAATATGGCAGGCCATGTCACCGAGAGCACCTGTACCGAAATCCCACCAGCCTCTGAAGTTCCATGGAGTATAGATTTCATTATAAGGTCTCATAGGTGCAGGACCGATGAAGGCTTCCCAGTTCATTGTCGAAGGCACCGGCTGAGCTTCCTTAGGACGCTCGAGTCCCTGTGGCCAGATCGGACGGTCAGTGAAAGCTTCCACTCTTCTGACTTCACCGATTTCACCATTCCATATCCACTCGCAAGCTGTTCTTACACCAGAATGTGAAGCTCCCTGATTACCCATCTGGGTAGCTACCTTATGCTTGGCAGCAAGCTTGGTGAGAAGACGTGATTCGTAAACGGTATGTGTCAAAGGCTTCTCAACATAGACATGTTTTCCAGCGACGATAGCCTCAGCCGCAATGATTGCATGAGTATGGTCTGCAGTTGCGACAACCACTGCATCAGCCTCATCAAGAAGCTCGGCGAACATCACCCTGTAATCATTATATTTCTTAGCATTAGGATAACGGTCAAATACATGTGCAGCGTATTTCCAGTCCACATCGCAAAGACCGATTATATCTTCAGTCTCCAACTCCCTGAGGACAGATGCTCCTCGACCTCCGATTCCTACTCCAAGAATCTTCAACTTCCTTTCAAGCGGCTTCGGGTCGTTTTTTTTCTTCTTTGTCTTACCCATCAAAAGGGAAGGAGACACGGCCAGTCCCATAGCTGCTGCTGTTCCCACCTTAAGAAATGATCTTCTAGTAAATTCCTTTTCCATGGTAATCTTTATTAGTATTGTAATTATTGGTTAATAAACTTCAAACCTTTCAAAGTTATAAAAAATAGTTAAAATATCAAATAATCCCCTTCCAAGATGTCGGAACCGGAGCCTCAATTGTCATTATTTCCTTTTTAACCGGATGTGTGAAGGTGATTCTGCGTGCATGCAGAGAGATGCCCCCATCAGGATTGGAACGTGGGGCACCATATTTAAGGTCTCCCTTTATTGGCGAGCCCATATTGGAAAGCTGACACCTTATCTGATGGTGACGTCCTGTCAGGAGTTCCACCTCAACAAGATAGTAACGCTCCGTTCTGCCAATATACTTATAGATCAGTCTGGCCTGCTTCGCATCCTTACGTGCAGAACCCGGACGGCAGACATAGGATTTGTTCTGCTTTTCATTTCTCCATAGCATATCTTCAAGAAGTTCCTCCTTGCTACGCGGCTCCCTGCATACAAGTGCCCAATAAAACTTATGCACATCACCATCACGGAACATGGCATTGAGCCGCTCCAGAGCCTTGGAAGTCTTCGCAAGAACAACGTTTCCGCTGACCGGACGGTCCAGACGATGAGGAAGTCCCATAAAAACCAGTCCCGGTTTTGAATCCCGTTGAGCTATGAATGCCTTATAGGTTTCGGTCAGAGGTTCGTCCTCGGTCTTGTCTCCTTGCACTATCTCTCCAACCTTCTTGTTTACAATCAGAAGATGATTGTCCTCATATAAGATACGAGATGAAAGGTCATCGAATTCTTCCTTGTTCAGTTCTCTATATACCATAAAAATATCGTTGAATATACATGCAGAGTGTCGGCATGTCATTGCAAAAATAGCAAATATGTCATTAATGGATTCAGATTGTCACACAAAAACTGCCATTTTGGCATATATTTTTACCGATATGTCATTGGCACAAGTTTCGATAATACTCCGGATGTCAAAAAAAAAGAATAATAATACAGATAAAATATAACAATTATGGGAAAAATCATTGGAATAGACCTTGGAACCACCAACTCATGCGTGGCAGTTATGGAAGGTAACGAACCTACCGTAATCATTAACAACGAAGGACAGAGAACTACCCCATCCGTTGTAGCATTTACAGACGGAGGTGAGAGAAAGATCGGTAACCCTGCAAAGCGTCAGGCCATTACCAACCCGCATAAGACCATATTCTCCATCAAGAGATTCATGGGTGAGAAATACGATCAGGTTGCTGGCGATATCGCACGTGTACCATATAAAGTAGTAAAAGGTGACAACAACACCCCTAGAGTAGACATAGACGGTCGTCTTTACTCTCCACAGGAGATTTCTGCAATGATTCTTCAGAGGATGAAGAAGACAGCGGAAGAGTATCTTGGTCAGGAAGTTACAGAGGCTGTCATCACAGTCCCTGCATACTTCTCGGACTCACAGCGCCAGGCGACAAAGGAAGCCGGTCAGATTGCAGGTCTCGAGGTGAAGAGAATCATCAACGAGCCTACAGCTGCCGCTCTTGCATATGGCCTTGACAAGCAGAACAAGGATATGAAGATCGCCGTATACGACCTTGGCGGCGGTACATTCGATATTTCCATCATGGATCTTGGAGATGGCGTGTTCGAGGTGCTTTCTACTAACGGTGATACACACCTTGGTGGTGATGACTTCGACCAGGTGATCATCGACTGGCTGGCAGCTGAGTTTGCTTCTGAAAACAGCGGAATCGACCTCAAGAAGGATCCTATGGCACTTCAGAGACTTAAGGAAGCTGCTGAGAAGGCAAAGATAGAACTCTCAAGCCAGACATCCACTGAGATCAACCTTCCTTACATCATGCCTGTCGACGGTGTTCCAAAGCACCTTGTAAAGACTCTTACACGAGCTAAGTTCGAGCAGCTGGCAGACCATCTCATCCAGAAGACGATCGAACCATGCCGCAAGGCTCTTCAGGATGCTGGTATCAGTGCATCAGAAATCAGCGAGGTTCTTCTCGTAGGAGGTTCTACACGTATCCCTGCAATCCAGGCAGTTGTCGAAAAGTTCTTCGGAAAGGCTCCTAACAGAAGTGTTAATCCTGATGAAGTCGTAGCTATGGGTGCTGCAATCCAGGGTGGTGTGCTTGCCGGTGATGTAAAGGATGTCCTTCTTCTTGACGTGACTCCGCTTTCACTCGGTATCGAGACTCTCGGAGGAGTGATGACCAAGCTCATCGAGGCAAACACAACAATTCCTACCAAGAAGTCTCAGGTATTCTCTACAGCAGCTGACAACCAGCCGGCAGTTGACGTACATGTTCTTCAGGGAGAGCGTCCGATGGCTAAGGACAACAAACTTATCGGCAAGTTCATCCTTGATGGTATCGCACCGGCTCCAAGAGGTGTTCCTCAGATCGAAGTAACATTCGACATCGACGCCAACGGTATCCTCAATGTTTCCGCAAAGGACAAGGCTACAGGCAAGGAGCAGAACATCCGCATCGAGGCATCATCAGGACTTTCTGATGATGAAATCCAGAGAATGAGGGATGAAGCCAAGGCAAACGAGGCTGCAGACAAGGCCGAGAAGGAGCGTATCGACAAGATCAACAATGCTGATGCAATGTGTTTCCAGACAGAAAAGAACCTTAAGGAATATGGCGACAAGATTCCTGGTGAGAAGAAATCAGCTATCGAGAATGCGATGAATTCACTCAAGGAAGCTGTCAAGACTCAGAACATTGCAGATATCGACAAATACAACGCTGAACTTGAGGCAGCATGGCATGCAGCTTCAGAAGACATGGCGAAGGCAGCTCAGGCAGGTCCTCAGCCAGGTGCACAGCAGGGACCTTTCAACGGTCAGACCGGCCCTCAGGGTAACGACGACCAGGGAGTTGACGAACAGTAATAACAGCACTGCACATATACAACAAGAAGCCGGCCCCAAAGGGTCGGCTTCTTGTCTATAAAGACCTCACCATTAAAGAGTTACCGTGAGTCCTTCTTTATATTTGCGAGTCTTGCCATTGATCCTCACTTTCTTGAGACCTTCGACAGGAGGGATATGAAGGATAACCGATTCCGGTTCATTTCTCCATTCTCCACTGAAGCTGACATCCAAAGTCCTGCCCTCATCAGTCAGGCCGAATGTAAGGTCAACAGGGCCGAATTCAGTAGGCATGTTTTCAAAAACAGTAAGTTCCTTATCTGATACCCATGCCAAAGGACATATTCTCAAAAGATGCAATGCAGAAGGTTCAATCGAGTCGTCTATCACTGCCAGTTTTGCCAGATAGGCTGCCATCGGTGCGACGAAAAGATTTCCCTGAATACCATGTCTGTGCTCACAAGAAATGTATGTATTCTGAGAAAGACCTCCTGTGAAGAGGCTGTACATACCTTCCAGATATTTCGTTCTGTCACCCTTCTGCCAAGAATGGAAGATGTTGAAACTGTAGCATGGTTCACAAGTTGACATCTCATGCTGAAGAGACGGCCGCCAGATACAATTATAGACAGGAGTGAAATACCTCGTATTAGGACCATATCGGAAATAATCGACAAGGTCAGACATGACAGGGTCATCAGCATCCATCAGACCTGCCCATACCAGAACCATTGGACCCGTATCAAGATAAAAAGCTTCTGAGAAAACATGGAAAGGCATTGGTTCTGAGGACATTGTTGTCGGAGGCATATATCTTATCCTTCCTTCAGAATCAGTCCATTTAGGCCCCTCATCTGCTATACGATGATACTCCCTGCTGAAAATCTCTTTTGTGTTTTCTGCAAGGATCCTGAACTCTTCATAACGCGGATGGCCTATTGATTTCAGCAGTTTCACTGCACTTGTCAGACCCTTATAGTTCCATGCTATGTTCCAGACCGCCTGAGTTGAAATTCCATCATCCGAGGCTACTGCAGGAGGAAGAAGTCCTTTGATTCCTCCATGGCCTTCAATGCAGCTCATGTCCTTGATGAAATCACATGCAGCCAGTATTGACTCCGTCCAATGATCTATGTAATTCCTGTTGCCGCTCAAAAGACAGCTTGTCGCTATCTGATGAAGTATGGCACCATGGTCTGAAAGCCAGTCATATGATGTCAAAGTCCTTGGAGCTCCATAATAGCCAGAATGCATGGGATATAGTCCGCCTGGAGCCTTTATAGATCCCTGATTCTGTCTGAATATTTCGGAATTAAGCATTGTAAGGTCATGATAGCCATACTGGTCAGCCAACATGTGGCTTACCGTTGATGTCGGAGTCGGCCAAAGACAGTCATAACCCCACGCACCGGTCAGATATGAATATTGACCTGTCTTATGATCCAGTTCAGAAACTACAGGAGCAAACTTAAGGTTCCTTTCAATCGCTTCCTCTATATACTCTTCAGGAATGTTGATACGTGCAGCAGTGCCAGGACGCCGAGCCCAATAACTGTCACTCTCAGACAAAGCTCCATCATATGAAAGAGAAGCCTCCTTAATGAAATCCTCCTTGAGTTGAGGCATCATCGGCACCAGAACATCAATATACTCTCCTTCTACAGCCTTGAGGTCTATACGCAGTCCGTACACTCCTTCCGCCTGTCTGAAGAAAGACACATTGTCTTTATCCGTACTCATCACACCTGCCCTTACCTTACCATCAGGCTCTGTCACGAGGAGGATATCAGATCCGTTCAGAGTATAAGGTGAGGCTTCCAATGCATTATGATACGCAACGGCACCAGGATGCACCATGATCTTGAAAGACGGTTCATTGCTTCTCGGATCATAACATTCCGAATCATGCACATAATACGAGCCGCTTAGCCTCAGATTAACCACTTGGCTTTCAGGATAGCGTATAGGATCGACCCATTCCACCTTGATTCTTAACCATGCATACAGCGGCTCCAGTCCATTCTCGACATCCGCACCTCCGGCCTGGTGGGCAAAGACTTCCTGACGGATGAATACACCGCTCTGAATGCGATGCTCCGTCCATAGCACAGGTGTCTCATGGGAGTCGTTCCATCCCTGTATGCCATGGCCATAATCAATTTCCCTGACATTCATCCAAGACTGAGGTACAGGAGGCACAACTCCGTCTGCCGATGTATGCAGCTGGACCATGAAGTCATTTCCTACAAACTCTCGGGAATTAGGCCTTGGCCCCATCAAACCGTGGGATGGATCAATAATCAATGCACCATTATACAGGACCACATAACGAAGATAATTATGTTTCCAACCAATAGGAGTCCATACATTCGTTTCCTCATCCCACCAGGTCTTCGCGATTTCTACAGAGGGTTCGACCTCTTTCGAATGAACTTGCGAATAACATTCGGCTGATGCAAGCATAAGAATAGCTGTAATGCCTGCCAACAATGGTTTGTTCATAATAATTCAGGTTGATGCTTATTTCTTTCTGATAAGTGCAATTCCATTGGCTACAGGTTCCAGCTTCGACTTGTTTACCGGCTGAAGCTGTCCGTCAGTAAAACTCACCAATGAAGCATACTCACCATCTGACAAGCTGACAGCGTGACCTATTCCCATTGGCAAAAGGATATCTATGGCTTCCTCAAGTGTAACTCCTGACTCATCTGCATCCAATGATTGAATAACCACAAAATACAGTTTCTTCAAATCAAAAGAATCCATACCAGCAAAAGACCTGCTTTTAAGAGCCTGGTCTGAATCCAGACCAGCTACAAGTCCACTGTTTTCGATAACGATTCCACTGGCACCTGTTGCATCTGTGAGTTTTCCCTCAACAACAAAGAAATCCTCAGTGTCTCCGAGAGATAGTCTGCCGTCCTCCCTTATTCCAAAAAAGCATCTGGAATCCATCGGATTGAGCATTTCCCTATGCTTCAGGACAAGACCATCAGGCTTCCCTGTAAACGCATCAAACGTGTCACCGTTTATTGCACATATCACATCATCTCCTTCAACTTCCAAGGCTGAGGCCTGGTCCACTATGTTCTGAAGGCCCCATTCATTCTTATTGTCAGGAAGGAGAGGACGCAAGGTCATCGACCCTTCACGCATGTCGGCTTCAATCATGCACAGTCTCAGTTTTCTGCCATCATCAGTTGTAAAATCAACGACAGATTGTCTGACTTCATCGGTAATCCAAGTCTCTTCCTCAGCATTGACTGTCTCAAGGATATCTGTCTGGTGCATAAGCTTTACAGCTGTCTGGGTCTGACAAACCACTTCCTGTTCCAGCGTAACTGTATATTTTGCAATTCCTGCACTTGAATGTACTTCATATATCACAGGAGAGGTAAAATCATTCAACGTAACACCGCTTTCCTGCAGTACACCATTGACATACACACCGTTGTGATCATGATTGGTCACAAAATAGATAGGCATTGCCATCATATCTACATTGCCGGGTATAGGTTCTATGTTTCTGATCTCTCCAGTAATCTGATTTATTTCACATTCAACTACCCCAATGCGTTCATAAGGCTCTGTAGGGCTGAAATATATGAAATGGCTGTCTTCCATAGCATCTCTGCTGCAGGATATAAATCCCAGCAGCAGGATGCATGATAAAACATTAATTCTAGATTTGATATTCATATTATTCCGGTTTAGCGGTTACTCCACTTCCCAAAAATTATCAAGATTGAATTTATATCTGTACAAATTACCCTCTCCATCACGTGCAAGAAGATCGTCGCCCCATGGAATCAGATGAGTGAATTTATCCCATCCGCTGCCGATCTGCTTAGGAGTAAGGCTGTATGTCAAAGTAGCCGCGTCCCATGTGTGGAGCCACATCTTACCCTCAAGATCAACGCAGACAAGATCAAATCCATAACAGAACGACTTGCTTGAGTAAGCGGCAAAATTGAATCCCGTAGTATATGCATATACATTTGTAACGCCATCAGCCTGTTTCTGCAGACGTGCCTTGTCATCCAATCCATAGTATAGAAGCTGACCGTCACCAAGGAAACCGAGGATACCTGTAGGATGGCCGGTTCTTACAGGCCAGTATGTACTTGCTGCTCCTACAATGACACCTTCGTTCACACCGTCGCAGAAACCATCCCATGCAGGAAGAGTCGATGCATCGTCACCGCAATTGTATACAGCCCATGTATCATACATATTACCGAAGTGGAGATAATTACCTGGTCCTTTAGCAAGCCAGAGTGTCACATATGATGACCAGTCTGCCTTTAATTCAGCAGGAGCAAATGTTCCGTCAGCTGAGTTATATGCCATACGGTAGATCATCAGGTCTTTTCCTCTGACAATAAGGCATGACTCATTATAAGGAATGATTTCATTTGCTTCCATTACATTTTCCGCCACGATTGTATATGGCTTCTCAGCTGGTGTTTCACCTGGCTTTGTACCTGGGGTCATAACCCAGAGCTCGAGCTTCTCATAGTTGAAGTAAACATCGTAAGCACCTGGCTCACCGTTAAGCTTGATATCAGCTGCGTCTCCGCCATGATTTGCCTTTGAATACTCCGCTGTAACCACAGCAACAGCCTTGTTGATTTCACCCTTATCTGAACCTGGAGCAAAGCCGATGTTGGTAGCGTCTGCCCAGCTTGCATTCGCACGGATCTTGAATGTGAGTTCAGTGAATTGTGCATTCTTTGCAACAAGCCACTCGCCTTCCTTGGTCATTGGAACGTCCGATCCCCACTGATTGTCAACAAAGCATCCCATCATTCCCCAGGTAAAAGTAGAAGGATCTACTGGAGTAGGCTCTGTAGCATCTGCCGGGGTCTTGCCAGGAGTCATCACATAGAACTTGTCAAGTGACTTGGCAAGGAAA
>JAGAKH010000090.1 GCA_017625725.1 Bacteroidales bacterium
CTGATAATGTCTTGTTTCTGTACCATCTCGATCATTTTTACTTTTGTTAATCTTTGAGCCGCAAAAGTAGCTCGACTAACCTCTCGAGTGGTATACTTTTAAATTATTATGCTGGTACGTTTTTCAGTTACTATCTACACCTTTCATGGAAGCTAAGAACTGAGTGACTGATGATACGCCTAATATTTTCAGAAACGTCCATTTGTTTTATTTACTTTAACCGATTGTTCGCAATCGTTTAACAAAGGTAGGTATATTATTCGAAATATGCAACATTTACATATAAATAAAAAGCATTCATATATCAGAAAATTCATGATATATAAATGCCTATAAACAAATAAAAATAGAATCACTTCAAGGAGATCATTTCTGAAGCAATACGCTTTCGACTGTCAACAAGCTTGGCATATATCTCAGTTGTCTTCACATGGGAGTGAGCCAGCTGGTCTTTGACAGTATATATGTCAACTCCCATTGAAGCTAGAAGGGTGGCGTTGGTATGCCTGAAGCAGTGGAAAGTGATATGTTTGCTGATGCCAGCTGACTGAAGCCAAGGAGTAAGCATTTTCGTCATGGATTCACGAAGGAAAGGAAAGACCAGGCCACGATCCCTCCTCTCGCCGCAATAGGACAAAGCCTCATCGCTTACGAATATGACAGCCTTCTCCCTAGTCTTCTGAATCTCTATAGACAGGCATGGCTTTCCGTCAGGCGCCACCTTGACATCTTCCCAGTCCAGCTTCCTGATGTCACTGAATCTTAATCCGGTGAATATGGAAAACATGGCAGCATTCTTGAGAACATCATACATGCATGGAGTCGCATTTAGCCTCTTTACTTCATCCAGGGTGAGGAACTCACGTGTGGTGCTCTTGGTAGGCAGGTAGTCCAGAAACTCATTGACATTTTCCTTAAGCATCCCGTCACGGTATGCCAGTCGCAAGGCGGTGCGGAAAAGGCAGTAATACTTCGCAGCTGTGTTTGGATGCAGGGGCTTGACGTTCTTATGGATTCTGTGGATTGACTTGGTTGTTAGAAGAAAGTCACGGAAATCCTCTGCGAGCCTGACCGTCACATCCTTGCACTTGCATTTGCCGTGAACGAACGTCTCGAAGTATCTGCACGAAATACGCCAGTGCTGGTTCTTGCTTTTGGATATGTCTTGAAAATATTTGACGAAGTCCTCATTCAGTCTTGCCTTATCAAAAAAGCCGTACTCGAGGTTGGCAATCGAAACCGTCCTCTTACACCGGATAGCCTCAGCCACCCTCATGACGTCAGCGTTGTAACGGCGCTGATCTGGCGTTTCCGGATTCGTGTAAACGGACATATGGAGAAACTCATACCTTATCGTCTTCCTTGTCTTCGGATCAAAATACGGAGGATAGAACTCAAGGGCGAGAAAAGAATGTCCGTTCTTCCCTTTCCTCTTTCTTAAATGTACTGTACTCATGATTGTCAAAATTTCTGCAATTATATGTATTGTGGTAATATGATTCAAAGCATTAGAGTGCCATTAGAGCGGCATTAGACCGGATCGTCTTCAGATGCGCCGTTAAGAAGCATAAAGCTGTCAAACTCGGAGCGGTCGACATACAGCCTGCCGGATACATTACGTTTTGATATGCCGATTCTTGATATGAGCTTGTATAACCTGCGTCTGTCAAAGGCATACTTCTCCTCAATCTGTTCGGCAGTGTAATAATTTTCCTTCAGCAAGGCACCGCCTGAAAGGAGGTCATCTACATGTGACTTGGAATACTTCGCCTTGAGACCGTCCTTCTTCTTGGGAATATCCTTGGAGTAGACGAAATTATAGACGGACTTCCTGTCCATCGCATAGATCGACATGATGTCATCCACCGTATACCACTCTGTGATTTCAGGATGTCTGGCCCTCTGCCTGGCCCGCATGAGCTTATCTACATCCTCACGATTATAGAATCGGACATTCCTGAACCTGACAAATTCCAGATCAGACCTTCTAAGAAAATTCTGTGTCACATTCAAAGGAAGGCCATAGGCCTCTGCCGCTTCAGCAATGGAGATGTAGTCATCGGAACGTTCAAGCACAGGTGAATGTTCCACTTCCGGCATCACCCTATCACGTTTGGACCTGGGGTTCCTGAATACGCGGGATTCCCGGAAGAGATCGTCAAGACCAGACTTCTGAATCAATGTCACACCTGGCATTCTCACGCATGAAATGATCCCCCTGGCAACATACCTCTTTACCGAGGACCTGCTCACTCCCAGGTACGAAGCGACCTCGTCGATCCTCATCATATCTCCATATTCCCGCTTGGCACTGTTGAGTTCACGCTGAATCATATCTTCATTCACGCGCTTTCTCCTCAAGTCATGATCCTGTGATGTGCGGTACTTCTTCGCACAGCCGCTTGAACAGAAGATGGTCGTAACCTTTGAGGCGGCAAACTCCTTGCCGCATACAGGACAGGTCTTTAGGAACTTCATCGGTCTGCCACGATAGCGTTCATTATAGTATTCCGCTCTTTCCCTGTCCATCTCGGCCTTCGCCGTATTTGCGGAATCAGACTTAAGTCCCTTCACGTTCCTGCGATAACATGATTTAGAGCAGAATGATGCGGATGGCCTGACAGAGAGGAACCTCTTGCCGCAGCAGCTGCACGTCTGGCTATAACGTATGTAACCGTCCTGTATGACTGGGTTGGCATCAGGATTGGCCTCCTTGATTGCCTTTACCTTGGCAGCATTTCTTTCGGCCCTCTTGTGCTTGAAATAACAGCTCTGGCTGCAGAACTGGTTGGGGTATCGCTTAGTTGAGAATACCTTGCCGCAATACTTGCATTTTCTCTGAATATACATGGCACTTGTGCCCGTTCTTGAGCACTGATTTTATCGGTTTTATGGGTCAATGTGGGTCAACATGGCTCAATGTGGCTCACAACTGTATTACTACTTCCTATTTCCCAGGTCCATAAAATCAGACGAAAACTGCCGATGTATCAAATAAGTCTCGAATAGATGTTATTAAAGTCATTTATTTATAACTATTTATATCCGAAACAAAAAAAGATGAGAGCCGCAATTGGCTCTCATCCATATAAATACATATAATTTTATGTAAATACTTGACTATCAACTACTTACCACTCCAGTGACATATAATATCCTGATAATCAGTTCGTTACGCCTTACATCCCCACAAATTGGGAGTAACTCATTGATATTCAATGATATACGTCATTTTTATCATCAGTGATAATGAATGATCGCTTTTGTCAAAG
>JAGAKH010000091.1 GCA_017625725.1 Bacteroidales bacterium
ATCACTAATAAGTTTTAGATTTTGCCTTGAGTGGTGTCATATAGCGATTTTCAAAAGTTATATAGACATTTTTGAAAAGCAACCCATATTTTTTATCTTTGTGTACTATTCCCTCTAAGACATTATGAAAAGACTTTCACTTTCGGCAATCCTTATACTCCTCGTATGTACGGCATTGTCTGCCAAAGAACAATATATCTATACTCAGATATCCCAAAAAGAAGGACTGACATCCACCATCAACTGTATATTCAAAGAACAGGATGGAGATGTCTGGCTCGGAACACCAGGAGGCATCTACCGTTTCAACGGCACTCAGATACGCTCTCATGCCGATTCTCTCAGCCAAGGGAGAAAAATATTCCACTGCAGTAAGGATAAGGTCGGGAACTTCTGGATTCTTACAGACAGACATGTCCTATGCCGAAAGGCAGGAAGTGACGTTTTCGTCAAGGTAGACATCCCGGATGCAAGACACAATCAGCCATTCTACAGCATGTGCGAGGACGAAGACGGTATCTGGATAGGAAGCACCGGCAGTCTGTACAGATATACATATTCAGACCAGAAGGCCGTCTGTTTCCTGAAACTCGACGATATGCCTTCATTTCTGTTCCGGCACATGAACCTGCTGGACGACAAGACTATGCTATGCTGCTCCCACAACGGAATGATACTCATTGACACTGAAACCGGAACAGTACAGCACACTCCATTCGGATCCCACAAGGAAGTCTCTTCGGCAATGATTGACAGCAGAGGATGGATATGGATTGCATTCTACAACAACGGTATCGAGGTATTCGACAGGGACGGCAAGCCAGTTAAAAAGTATACCAGTTCAAACTCGGCACTAAGCAGTAATCTGGTATTATGCATGACGGAAAGGGATTCGACCATATGGGCAGGAACAGACGGAGGAGGCATCAACATAATAGAACCGCAGACAGATCGAATAAGTGTACTTTCACATATTGCAGGCGACCCGTCGTCGCTTCCGGCCCATTCCATAAAGAGCATCTATACCGACCACCACGGCAACATCTGGGCAGGTAGCGTGAGGGACGGCCTCATCAGAATCAGCAGAAGTGAGATGAATACCTATGGAGATGTCCATTGGGGGCTTAAAAATGGTCTCAGCAATCCTACCGTGCTTTATCTGCATCAAGACCCTTATGAGGACTATATCTGGATCGGCACAGACGGTGAAGGTCTCAACAGGTTTGACCCTGACAAGAACGAATTTACACATTATAAAAGCACCCTGAAGACTAAAGTTGTCTCCATAGCCTCATATTCAGAAGATGAACTGGCCATATCTGTATATTCCGACAGAATCTGGATCTTCAATAAAAATACAGGTACATCCAGACCGCTTGAGGTCCATGATGAGGATTTGAACTACCAGTTCAGATATGCCGGCCTTGGAGTCAATCTTGCCAACGAAAACAATGGAGACCTGTTGATAATCAGCAATCTGATATACAGATTCGACAAAAAGACCGGCAAATGCATCAAGATTAAGAGATCTGACAATCTTAAAGCGACAAGCAGCCTGCTTGTCATAGGAAATGACGAGCGCGGTATATGGCTGCATGACAATTTCAATATTTTCCTTCTTGAAACCGGAAGCACTGAACTGATGCGGAAAGGTAGACTTGGAGAGACAAAGATCAACTGCGGTCATTTCGGAGACGATGATACGATCTGGCTTGCGACAGACTCCGGTCTGTACCGGTTCTCCATTGAAGAGTCAAAAGCATCGGCCATCAACACAGGACTGTTCGACAAAGCATTGTCAGTAGTCTGCGACAACAGTTCAAGAGTGTGGGTCGGAACGGAAAACCACTTGTACGCATTTCTTTCTGACTCAGAAAACTTTGCACTGTTCGGTGAATCTGACGGCGCAGCCAAAAACGAATATCTGAGCAAACCACACCTGCTTGCCCGCGACGGCAGCATATATATGGGAGGTGTCAAGGGAATGCTTGTAATTGACCCGGCTTACACTATAGACAACACGGAAAATCCTTCCATAAGTCTATATGAACTTATCGTGGATGGACATCCATATAAAGTTGACAATGAACGC
>JAGAKH010000092.1 GCA_017625725.1 Bacteroidales bacterium
CCGAGGCACTCAACTGTGACACCATGGCTCTGACTGAACAAGTAATATCAAACGATAAACAAATCAAAGCAGTGAAGGTAGCCTTTGACAAGCTGGCGGTCGCCGCCTGACGGGCTAAAATTCACTTGCGAAACTTAAGATCTTTCTAATAGGTTAATACACGTTAAATATTATACTAAAAACCGATAAATATCAGCATGAGGTATCCGAGGATGAAACCGACTACACCCAAGACAATACCGACCGTAGCCATCTGCCTGGTAGTGATCATGCCAGTAGAATGTGCCAGGGCATTCGGAGGTGTACTTACAGGGAGACACATTGCCAAAGAGGCACAGATAGCTACACCAATGATCATTGCAGGTACTCCACCAAGAGATTCGAAAGCAGGATTACCGGCAATCGCCTTTCCTACTACAATAAGAATAGGAACCACAAGGTTGGCTGCTGCAGAGTTGGAAATGAAGTTGGAAAGGAAGTAGCAGATGAATCCTCCAACCAGCATGACAACAAGAGCATTCCAGCTTGCAAAAGGAATAATCTTTATAAGAGTAGAAGCAAGACCTGTCTGGTTAAGTGCTGTACCAAGTGCAAATCCACCGGCAACCATCCAGAGAACAGCCCAGTTGATATGTTCAAGATCACGTGCCTTGAGAATACCCGTCGCAGAGAATACTGCAAAAGGAATCATCGCCACAATATTGGAATTGACCTTAAACAGGCTCTCACCCACCCAAAGTATTATGGTCAAGGCAAATGTAACCCACACGACGTACTTCTGGAAAGGTGTTGTCTTGGTAGGTGCTCCCTCGATCTTCAGTTCGATGCTCTTGGCTTTGAATGGGTAAAGTTTCATAAGAAGCACCCATGCAATAAGGAGCATGATTATAACATATGGCACCATCCTGAGCATCCAGCCTGCAAATGTCACTGCATAACCGGCCTCCTGGAGAGCTCCGAGGGCAATGGCATTAGGAGGCGTACCGATAGGTGTTCCCATACCACCGATATTGGCTGCAATCGGAATCGCAAGTGCAAGCGAAATTCTTCCGCCACCGTCCTTTGGCAATGTAGCAAGAACAGGAGTAAGGAAGGTCAGCATCATTGCGGCCGTTGCCGTATTACTCATGAACATCGAGAATATACCGATGACGAGAAGTACTCCAAGAAGGACATTCTTAGGGTTCTTTCCGAAAGGCTTGAGCATCACACGTGCAAGCTGCACGTCAAGTCCTACCTTGGTAGCGGCAAACGCAAGAACGAAACCGCCGAGGAAGAGCATGATCACAGGGTCTGCGAATGCAGCCATGATATCCTTATAATTTGTAAGGGTCCCTACATTCTCCTTTGCTATAAGGAAACCTAGTCCCTTGTTGGAAGTTGTCAACAGGATTGAAACGATTGCTACCACGGAAGTAGTCCACGTAGGAATCACTTCCAGGATCCACATCATAGCCGTAAACACAAAGATCGCAATGACTCTCTGCTGAGTCAGGGTGAAGATCGGCTCCAATGTATCAGGATTTACACCGTAGAAAGAAGTAGGCACAAGTGCCAGAAAAAAAGTAAAGATACATACTACCAGAAATGAAAGGCAGCGTTTAAGGTTCATCGGATGACCTAAAAAAGAAAAATAGGACATAGCCTCAATGTTTAGTGGTTAATTTCAAAAACGGTGTAAAGTTGGAAAATATATTTATAAAAAACAAGGGAGTGGCATTTAAGTGCCACTCCCTTCATATCTAAGGAATATATTTGTTGTCTTACATTAAAAAAGTCCGGCCGAGCCAAGTACGATAAGCATCACATAGCCCAAGACAAGACCTACTACACCCATAATGAGACCTGTCTTGACCATATCCTTCTGCTCGATCATACCGGTCGATGCTGCAATCGCATTCGGCGGAGTCGAGATAGGAAGTACCATACCGAGTGAAGAGCCGATGGCAACACCGATAAGGAGTGTAGAAACACCACCGAGAGGTGCAAGGTTAGCAGAAACGGCAGCACTTGCTCCTACAGCTGCAAGGATAGGCACGAGAAGCGACGCAGTTGCAGTGTGGGAAATGAAGTTCGCCATTGCATAGCAGATAAGGCCAGATCCGACTACCATCACTACTGCAGGCCATGAACCGAATGGAATTGCATCGATAAGTGTCTTTGCGAGTCCTGTTTCCTGAAGTCCTACTCCGAGGGCGAAACCTCCGGCAACCATCCAGAGAACAGACCAGCTGATTTCCTCAAGGTCGCGTTTTGTAAGAACACCGATGATCGCACATACGCCTACCGGAAGCATAGCCACGACATTTGCATTCACACCTGTCTTCTTGTCAAGAACCCACAGAAGAACAGTACAGATGAATGTAATATATACAACAATCGACCTCCAGTCCTTTTTAAGTTCACCCTCGATATTGAGGTTGATTTCCTTAGCCTTGAATGGGAAAAGCTTGAGAAGCATCACCCAAGCAAAAATGAGAAGCACGATTGTGAAAGGAACCATAAACGCCATCCACTGACCGAAACCTACACTGATACCGATCTCTTCCATATATTTAAGGGCTATGGCATTCGGAGGTGTACCGATAGGAGTTCCCATACCACCGATATTGGCTGCGATAGGAATTGCCAATGCGAGTGCTGTCTTACCCTTTCCATCTGCTGGAAGAGCCTTGAGGACAGGACCGAGGAAAGTAAGCATCATGGCTGCAGTAGCTGTGTTGCTCAAGAACATCGAGAATACACCTGTCACCATGAGGAATCCAAGAAGAACAAACTTAGGGTTCTTACCGAAAGGCTTGAGCATCACACGTGCAAGGAAGAGGTCGAGACCTGTCTTCGAAGCCGCAATTGCGAGAACAAAACCACCGATGAAGAGCATGATGATCGGATCCGCAAAACAATGCAGGAGCGATTTGTAGCTTGTCTGAGCACCTAAAAGTGCTGGATCTGCATTCTCAAAGAAGACCAGGCTGCTGTTGGATGTGGTAAACAGCAACAACACAACGACCATTACTGAAGTTGTCCAAGCAGGAACAGCTTCGAAGAGCCACATGAGAATTGCAAAAAGGAAGATAGCAAGTGTCCTCTTCTGGATGATTGTCATTCCTGTGATCCACTCCTCAACAGGGAGACACCAAACCACTAATGCCGCAACAACGGCAATGGATAGACGGATAATTCTTGACACCGTCTTATCATCTGTTCTGAGAGCCTTCTTCCAGTTATGGTAAGACTCTACGAGATGATAACCATGAAAGATTTTAAACATAGCTAATATTTTAAACGTTAGATTTCAGCTTTCAAAAAACGGCCGCAAAGTTAACCTTTATTTATCATAAAGCAACGAAAAGAACAAATAAATATCACTCCAAACGCAGAAGACATTTACAATCTTCCGATCTGGAGTGACATTCATCTATATATCAGGTTTAAACTATTCCCTGTTCAAGCATAGCCTGTGCAACCTTCATGAAACCGGCTATATTTGCACCTTTCACATAGTTGATATAACCATCTTCCTGCTTGCCATACTTGACGCAAGCCTCATGTATATTCGACATGATTGCATGGAGTTTCTCGTCAACTTCTGCAGGGCTCCAGCTGATATGCATTGCATTCTGAGTCATTTCAAGACCAGAGGTAGCTACACCACCCGCATTGACTGCCTTACCCGGAGCGAAGATTATACCGGCTTTCTGGAATGCAGCGATAGCCTCAGGAGTACATCCCATGTTGGAAACCTCAGCTGCCAGCCATGTTCCGTTTGCGATAAGTTCCTCAGCATCAGCACCTGTAAGCTCATTCTGGAAAGCACAAGGCATAGCGATGTCACACTTGATGCTCCAAGCCTTCTTTCCAGGATAGAATGTTGCTGAAGGGAATTTCTCTGCAAACGGAGCAACAACGTCATTATTGGATGCACGTAGCTCAAGCATATATGCTATCTTCTCCGCATTCATTCCTTCAGGATCATAGATTGCACCATCTGGACCTGAAATTGCTATAACCTTTGCTCCAAGTTCCGTAGCCTTGGTAGCTGCACCCCATGCCACATTACCGAAACCTGAGAGGGCAACAGTCTTTCCCTTGATATCCTTGCCGGCGAGCTGAAGCATATGCTGAACAAAGTATACAGCACCAAAACCGGTAGCCTCAGGACGGAGTATAGATCCTCCCCAGGTCATGCCCTTACCGGTAAGAACGCCGGTATTGTACTGCTGGGCAAGTTTCTTGTACATTCCATACATGTAGCCGATCTCACGTCCGCCTACTCCGATATCTCCTGCAGGAACGTCCTGATCCGGACCGATCACCTTCCACAATTCAAGCATGAAAGCCTGACAGAAACGCATGATTTCAGCATCTGATTTTCCTCTAGGGTTGAAGTCTGATCCACCCTTGCCACCACCCATAGGAAGTGTTGTGAGGGCATTCTTGAAAGTCTGCTCGAATCCAAGGAACTTAAGGATAGAGAGATTAACAGAAGCATGGAAACGGATACCGCCCTTATATGGTCCGATTGCAGAATTGAACTGTACACGATATCCGGTATTTGTCTGGACCTCACCATTATCATCCACCCAAGTCACTTTGAAAGTGAGGATACGCTCCGGTTCCACGATTCGCTCTACAATCTTGGCGTCCTCGAATTCAGGATGCTGATTGTAGACTTCCTCTATTGATTCCAGTACTTCATGTACCGCCTGAAGATACTCCTTCTCATACGGATACTTGGCCTGAAGTTTGGCCATTAATTCATTAGTATTCATGTGGTTATTGGTTAAAACTATTTTACTTCCCAAGTCGAGCCGCTACGAAGAAGATCGTCCACACACTGGATCTTTGATTTAGCCTTGACCTCGGCAACCTGATCACGGACTCCGTCATCGTAAGTTACATCCTTGACATCACGTATAACACCCAAAGCAACAGGAAAATCAGGATACTTCATATCAGCAAGCATCATATGGATTCCGACATTCTCCGAATGTGCATCATGTACGAGGATATCATCCTCGGTAATGCCGTCCTGACCTATCGTCACGACACGAAGACCCATACCGTCAAGCATGATACCTTTATCACGGTTCTTACCGAAAATCATCTTTTCACCATGACGAAGCACGATTGTCCTGTCAGCACGGAATTCTCTGTCTGCTATAAGTTTATGGGCGCCATCATTAAAGATCACGCAGTTTGTAAGCACTTCCATGACAGAGCATCCGTCATGCTTGGCAGCAGAAAGCATGATCTCCGAAGTAAGTTTCAGCTCAGAATCCAATGTACGTGCAAAGAAAGTTCCTTTTGCACCAAGGACAAGACTTCCGGGATTGAATGGATGCTCCACAGTTCCATAAGGCGAAGTCTTTGTTATTGCTCCGAAACGGGAAGTCGGAGAATACTGTCCCTTGGTCAAGCCATAGATCTGATTATTGAAAAGTATTATATTGATATCAACATTTCTTCTCACAGCATGTATGAAGTGATTACCTCCGATCGCGAGGGCATCACCATCTCCGCATGCCTGCCATACGGCCAGTTCCGGATTCGCAACCTTGATACCTGTTGAAATAGCGGTCGCACGACCATGGATGCTATGAAAACCATAAGTATTCATATAGTAAGGAAGACGAGACGAGCAACCGATACCGGACACCACAACATATCGTTCCTTGCTGTATCCCAAAGCTTCAGTCACATCAGGAAGGGCTCTCTGAAGAGCCGCAAGAACGCCATGGTCTCCACAACCCGGGCACCACCTCACTTCCTGATCACTTTTGAACTCTTTGAATGTATATCTTGGCATAGTATTCTGCTTTTAATGTTTACTACTTATCCATTACAGGTTCTGCTTGATTGCAGAAACGATTTCCTGAACAAGGAACGGCTGACCCTGGACCTTATTATACTGAGCATAATTGAACTGAGGCATCTCAGCACGCAGATAATTCACGAAATGGCCGCTGTTAAGCTCGCAGACAAGAATCTTGTCATAGTGTGAGAATATTTCCTCCGTGTTCCTTGGAAGAGGTTTGATATAATCAAAATGAGCAAATCCTACTTCCATACCAAGCTCATGAGCATCCTGAACCGCAGAGAGCAGATGGCCGTACGTGCCGCCCCATCCTACTACAAGAAGTTTTCCAGATTCCGCACCATGTACTTCAAGTTCAGGTATGTAGTCAGCTACCTTTCTTACCTTCATCTCCCTTTCCTGAACCATCAAGGCGTGGTTCACAGGATCTGAAGAAAGGACACCTTCATGATTCTTCTCAAGACCACCTACACGGTGTTCGCATCCGGCCATACCTGGAACCGCCCATTTGCGGACAAGCGTTTCCGGATCTCTCTCGAAAGGCTTGTACTCCTTGTTAGGATGAGCGAATGGAGGAACGATCTTCGGATAGTCCTTCATTGAAGGAATCCTCCATGCCTCGGAACCATTGCCAAGGAATCCCTCTGTAAGAAGGATTACAGGAGTCATGTGCTCCAGGGCAATCTTCGCAGCATTGAATGCAGAATCAAAGCATCCTGCCGGAGATTTTGCCGCCATCACGACCATAGGACACTCGCCGTTACGACCATAAAGTGCCTGATTGAGATCGGTCTGCTCAGTCTTGGTCGGGATTCCTGTCGAAGGACCGGCACGCTGAACATCCACTATAACAAGAGGAAGTTCCGTCATGACAGCGAGTCCAAGAGCTTCTGACTTAAGGGACAATCCTGGTCCTGAAGTAGTGGTCACAGCAAGGCTTCCCGCAAATGCGGCACCGATTGCCGTACAGATGCCGGCAATTTCATCCTCAGCCTGAAGTGTCTTGGCACCCAAGCTCTTATGAATCGCCAGTTCTTCAAGAATACCGGTAGCAGGGGTGATAGGATAAGAGCCGCAGAAAAGCGGAAGTCCTGACTTCTCGGATGCAGCAAGGAGTCCCCAGGCAGTAGCCTGATTTCCTGTAATATTCCTATAAAGTCCCTTTGGTTGGTGAGCCGGCTCGATGTTATAGGTATTTGGAATTGCCTGAATGTTGGCAGCATAGTTGAATCCGTCCTTAAGAACCTTCTTGTTCGGTTCGATAAGCTCTGGCTTCTTCTTGCCGAACTTACGTTCCAGATACTGGAATATGTATTCCATAGGACGATTGTAGATAAAGCATGCCATTCCGAGAGTGAACATGTTCTTACACTTGTTCACAGTCTTACGGTCCAGCCCACTATCTTTGAGACTCTCCTCTGTAAGTGAAGTGATAGGAGCGATGATTATCGTCCTGTCCTCAATATGAAGTTCAGTGATAGGATCATTGTGAAGACCTGCCCTCTTGAGACCATCCTCATCGAAGGTGTCGGAATCAATAAGAACCATAGCAGTCCTCTTGAGCCACTTTGCATTAGCTTTGAGGGCAGCGGGATTCATAGCCACCAGCATATCACAGAAATCTCCCGGCGTTGTGATATGGTCGCTTCCGATGTGGACCTGGAAGCCGGAAACACCTGAGACAGTACCATGCGGAGCTCTGATTTCTGCCGGATAATCAGGGAATGTTGAAAGTTCGTTGCCGAAAATTGCTGACATGTCAGCAAAAAGAGACCCGGTGAGCTGCATACCGTCTCCCGAATCTCCTGCAAACCTTATGACAACATCTTTAGCATCAATTACCTTATGTTGCATAATAGAATTTATAAATTGTTATGAAAGTATTATAATTTGACTACAAATATATATAAATATCATAAATAAAACACTCAAAGTTAAAGTAATTTTGATATACAAAGAAGGAGGTCGACATTTCTGCCGACCTCCTTCATGTATTATCTGTTGGTTACTGCATCTGAGCAGCCTGAGCCTTAGCCTGAAGTTCCTGCTGGAGAGTTTCCAGAGTTCTACCTTCCGGAATATCGAGGGCCACACGTGCCTCAGGGGTAAGATTGATTCCCTGAGCCGGATCGACATAAAGCAAAGAGTTCTTCTCGAACACAAGGGCAAGACCCTTTGCCTGAGCAATTGAATTCACTGTCTGCTGTACCTTCTCATAAATAGGAGCCTGGAGTGAATTCTGAAGCTGCTGAAGATCCTGCTGGATAGCCTGCTGGAATTCCTGGATCCTATACTCTATCTGCTGAAGTTCAGCCTGCTTGCTTTCCCTGATTGCAGGTGTCCATGAAGCCTGTTTCTGCTGGAACTGCTGAGCCTTTGTCTGATACTCCTCAATCATAGCCTGATATGTTTCCTGAGCCTCGAGGCCGGCAGCGTCAATCTGCACACGTGCAGAGTCCATCTCCGGCATGAGCTGGGTAAGTTCGGTGAAATCAACATAGCCGAACTTAAAGTCCTGAGCAGATGCAGCAAGTGACATCATAGCCATTGCAGCAATAATAAAGATCTTTTTCATAATATCAATTTTTACTGTTTTTAATTTGCTTCATTGTATGACATTCATCAGAACTGCTGTCCTATGACGAAGTGGAACTGACTTCCTCCATAACCGTCATGGTTGTCAAATCCATATCCCCAGTCAACTCCAAGGAGACCGATCATAGGGAGGAAGACCCTCACACCGACTCCGGCAGACCTTCTGATCTGGAATGGATTGAAATCTCTGATATCAGCCCAGCAGTTACCTCCTTCAAGGAACAGGAGTGCGTAAATGGTAGACTGAGGCTGCAGGATGACAGGATATCTGAGTTCGACGGTAAACTTGTCATAGACATTTCCGGCATAATAATTTCCTGTCGTATTGTATGATGACATCGCCGTTGGTGTCAGGGAGTAGTTTTCGTAACCCCTGAGCGATATGATTTCAGAACCATATGTATCATATCCTGACATACCGTCACCACCTACGCGGAAACCTTCAAATGGAGAATATCCCCAATTCCTGTTATAATAGCCGAGATATCCGAACTGGGCACGTGCCATGAGGACAAGGTCACCGACAAGTTTTGTATAGATGGCTCCCTTGAAAGTCCACTTATGATACTCGATCCATTTGTATCTCTGGTCGGATGTCTGCATATTGTAATCAATATCCCTCCAGTCATCAACCTTGATAGGGTTGCCATAGACGTCAAGAATTCCCTTGTTGGTTCTTCTCAGAAGCGAGTAAGGAGGAGTCAGCTGCATAGCAAAGCTGAAATCCGAACCCTGTCGAGGATATATCTGCTGGTCGGTCGAGTTTCTCGAAAGACTTAGCGTATAGCTGAGATTATGAGATATACCCGTATTGAAGAGGAAGTTATAAGACCAGTTCTGGAGCTTGTATGTCTGCCAGCTGAGCTGGTTATATAGCACAAAGTAATTGTCCGGCCATTTCAGACGTTTACCGATTCCCGCAGCAAAACCATACACCTCCATGAATTCATCATTGTTCAGGATATTGAAGGCAATATAGGAATTGGTCTGTCTGGTATAGTAAAGTGACATATTGAGCGATGTCGGTTTCTTTCCGAACAGCCAAGGCTCGGAGAAGCTCGCAGACAAACTTGTATAATAAGTACCGTTGGTCTGGAATCTGATGGCAAGATTCTGGGCATCGCCGAGCGGAACAGGACGCCATGCTGTCTTGTCAAAGAACCTCCTGGTAGAGAAGTTGTTGAAACTTACTCCGACAGTAGCCACAAATGTATTTCCTCCCCAACCACCAGAAAGTTCAAGCTGGCTTGAAGGCTTTTCAGTCACATTATATATAAGGTCTACCGTATTATCCAACTGATTAGGGATGATAGAATATCCTTTTGATGGATCAGCAATCGACTCCGGATCGAACTGTCCCATTGATGCGATTTCGCGGATTGAACGTTCGAAATCAGACTGGCTGAAAAGATATCCCGGACGGGTGAATATCTGACGACGTACAACCCTCTCATTGGTAAGGTCATTACCATTAATGATTATGTTGTTCAATGTTGCAGGCTTACCTTCCACGATTCTCATTTCGACATCAACTGAGTCTCCCTGGATATTCATCTCCACCGGCTGCAGCTGGAAGAAGAGATAACCATTGTCGCGATAGAGCTTTGAAATGTCATATTCGTTCTGCTTTCCGCCACCGAAGAGCCTCTTTTCCATCGTCACCATATCATAGACATCTCCTTTATTGATCATCAGGATCTCATTAAGGGTCTCAGTCGGATATACCGAATTACCTGTCCACGTGATGTCCCTGAAATAGTAGCGTTTACCTTCGTCTATCACAAAATCGATCTGAAGCCTGCCCGGTTCTACATAATACATAGTATCCTTGACAATCCTGGCATCCCTGAAACCGGCCTCATTGAATGTACTGAGCATAGCACGTTTATCATTCTCATACTCATTTTCATTAAACTTCTTTGAACTGAAGAAGTTCCTGAAGCGGGCATCTCTGGTCTTTTTCATTGCCTTGACCAGTTTGCCTTCCTTCACGTTATTATTACCGGTATAGGTTATGGTCTTGATCTTTACCTTCTCTCCTCTGTCAACATCGAAATTGACACGTATGGCACTTCTTACCATCGTGTCACGCTTGGTCTTCACATCTACTTCGACATTATAGAAGCCCTTTTCCTTATAATACCTTTTGATAATGTCGGTAGCAGTCTTTGAAACATACTCTGAAAACTCGCCACCTCTACGAAGATTAAGGCGGTCCTGAAGTTCCTTCTGCTCTCCGCTCTTGACTCCGCTGAATGTCCAACGCGACACCCTCGGCCTCTCTATTATCGAAATCTTGAAATATGCAGTATCCAACGACGGTACAAGAGAATCAATAGCTATAGTAACATCCTCGAAATACCTCTGTTGCCAAAGTCTGTTGACAATAGAGGATAATTCTTCTCCAGGAACAGTGACCTCCATTCCCTTCTGAAGGCCTGTGATCTGAAGTATCTGCTCCGGGGCAAAATAATGATTTCCCTCTACTCTTACACCACCGACAGTATATTTCTTAGGATTATTGTAGTCCACCTCTATTTCAGCTCCGGACTGCTGTCCCCACACTGGCAGGACCGACAGAACGGATATGGCAAGAAGGACTATTCTATGGATCTTCATCTCGATATTCTTAATTTCAAAACTGCAAATATAAGCAATTATTTCACTTTACCATAACGTCTGTCACGTTTTCCGTATTCCGCCAAGGCATCACAAAACTCTTTCTTTCTGAAATCAGGCCAAAGAATATCAGTAAACAGAAATTCCGAATAAGCTCCCTGCCATAAAAGATAATTGCTTATTCTCTGTTCTCCTGACGTTCTGATGATGAGGTCAGGATCCGGGATTCCAGCTGTAACAAGAAACTCATCAAACGCAGCTACACCTCTATTTTCGATTTCTATTTTCTTCCCGGGGTCTTCTGATATTGCTTCCGCCATCTTCAAGGCCGCCTGCATGATATCCCATTTTCCACTGTAGCTCAAAAAGATGATCATCGTCAGCCTGTCATTATCCTTGGTCAATTCCATACACGAATCGACAGTGGAGTTTATTTCATCCGAAAGACGAGCCCTGTTTCCAAGAACCATGAATCTCACTCCGTTTCTATGGAGCTTTTCCATTTCTTCAGCCATTGCCTTGACCATCAGTCCCATCAATGCTGTCACTTCCGCATCAGGACGGTTCCAGTTTTCTTCTGAAAAGGCAAAAAGGGAAAGGTATCTCACGCCATTTTCTATGGCAGCTTCCACACAGGCACGCACACTTTCCACCCCTTCGAAATGGCCGTATACCCTATCCTTGCCCCTTTCCTTAGCCCAACGGCCATTTCCATCCATAATCATAGAGACATGAACAGGAACGCCGGTCATTACTTCACTCATCATATTGTTTTATTTGACATTTCTTACATCTTCACCCCAGAAAAGTTTCTCTGTCAGGGCTTTGATGAAATTGGAACGATTAAGCTGGACACGTCTAAGCGAAAATTGTGCCAATGACACATTCAGCTGTGTATCGGCGGGGACCTCCGCCGTCCTGTTGTCTGCATTAAGCACAACAGACTCATCACGAGAACGCAAACTGATGCTGATTTTCGCATCATCCGACACGATGAGAGGACGGACATTAAGGTTATGAGGAGCAATAGGTGCTATGATAAGAACCCTCGCTTCGGGAAGGACTATCGGTCCGCCGACGCTCAAGGAATATGCTGTAGAACCGGAGCTGGTCGAGACCAGCAGACCATCAGACCAATATGTCGGAAGGGCGATTCCATCCACGGTAACATCCACACCGAGCATTGCAGCTCCTCTTCTATGTACAGATATTTCATTCAAGGCATAGGGCCACGAATCTATCATGGGATTACCGGTTTCCGGCGAAATGGCAGCCTTTAGGATTGCTCTATCCTGTACCGAATAATCTCCGGCCAATACTGCACTAGCCAGATTCTCCGGATGATTTTCAGACAGGAAGCCGAGTCTTCCAAGATTTACGCCAAGAACCGGAATATTGCTGTCACCCGCCAACATGGATGCAAGCAGGAAGCTTCCATCACCACCTACACTGATCAACATATCTGTTTCCGGCTTCAGATCCTCCCGGGTCTCTACACTATATACAGAGCAGCCCCCTCCACGCAAGGAATCGACAAAAAAAGTCAGACGTGGATCGTTTGCAGCCCCATCCTTTCCCACATATATTGCAGCCTTCATAATACCATGAAAAGTCATTAGAATACAATTACCGCCATAGACGGTTTACGCGTCAAAATTAGCACATTATTTACAAATATTGAAGTTTATTATGTATTTTTGTAGTCTGTATCATTTAAATATAGAGACATGACCCGACTAAGCGTCAACATCAATAAGATAGCAACCATCAGAAATGCACGTGGAGGCAGAATTCCTGATGTAGCCAAAGCTGCTGTCGAGTGTGAAAGATTCGGTGCAGAGGGAATCACCGTTCATCCCAGACCCGATGAGAGACATATCAGATATGCTGATGTCAGGGAGATCAGGCCACTTCTAAAGACTGAATTCAACATCGAAGGCAACCCAATACAATCATTCGTAGACCTGGTCATTGAGAATCGCCCCGATCAGGTTACTCTCGTTCCCGATGCCGTAGATGCCCTTACATCCAATGCAGGATGGGATACTGCCAGAAATCAGGAATTCCTCACCGAGATATGCAAGGAATTCAAGAGTCATGGCATAAGGACATCCATCTTCATCGACGCTGACCCAAAGATGGCGGAAAATGCTGCAATCTGCGGATGTGACAGAGTAGAGCTCTACACAGAACCATATGCCACGATGTTCCACATATCACCGGAAGAAGCAGTAGCCCCTTTCATAAAAACGGCAGAGACAGCAAGAGCATGTGGCCTGGGAGTCAATGCAGGCCATGATCTCAATCTTGAAAATCTTGAATATTTCATCAGGTGCATCCCATGGACAGAGGAGGTTTCCATAGGTCATGCCCTGATTTCCGATGCACTTTACATGGGCCTGGAAGAAACAATAAAGGCATATCTCTCAAAAGTACGGATTTTTTAATTATATTTGCAGGATGTGCGTAAACCACATAAGGAAGACATAAACAATTAAAGACTATAAAAATGAAAAACACACCACTTATCCTCAGCATCATTTCTCTTGTTGCTGCAATCGTTTTAGGAATTCTTCATTTCACAGGCAAGTCATGCGACGATGCTCCTATAGTTGCCGCTGAATCAGCAGACAGCACTGCAGCAAAGGGAGACATCGTATACATCGACCTTGACAGGATTCTCAATGAGTACGACATGGCTAATGACCTCAGATCAGTCGTTGAGACAAAGGTTCAGAACATTCAGGCAGAGGTAAACAGAAGAGGAAAGAAGCTCGAGAAGGAAGTCACTGAATTCCAGAACAAGATTGAGAAAGGTCTCATGACACGCTCGGTAGCAGAGGTTCAGGGTCAGAAGCTTCAGCAGCAGGAGCAGGAATTCAACAACTATGCAGCACAGAAGCAGCAGGAGATCCAGGAAGAGCAGATCGTGATGATGAACCAGCTTGGTGACGCAATCAAGACTTTCCTTGACAGATATAATGAGGAGAAGCAGTATGCAATGATTCTTACAAATCAGGGTGGTGCACCTGTCATCACAGCTGATGCCACACTTGATATCACTGATGATGTACTTGCACGCCTCAATGAAGAGTATATCGCAAACAAGAACAACAAGGAGTGAAAATAGCGATACTGTCCTGTTTCTATCCCTATCGCGGAGGAATCTCTCAGTTTAATGCATGTCTCTATCAGGAACTGAGCAAGCATCATATTGTCAAAGCTTTCAATTTCAAAAGACAATATCCGGAATTCCTCTTTCCAGGAAAGACACAGTACGTTACGCCAGATGATGAAGCCGTACCGGTAGAAAGCACATTTCTACTGGATACGGCTGATCCTTTTTCATATGTAAGTACATACAAGGCTATCAGAGAGTGGGAACCTGATGTGCTTATAGTAAGATATTGGATGTCATATTTCGGCCCGTCACTGGGATATGTCACAAGAAAAATGAAGAAACATTGCAAGGTAATATCAATCCTGGACAATGTCATTCCACATGAACCTAGATTTTTCGACACCCCACTCACAAAGTATTTTCTCAAAGGAAGCAGTGGAAGCGTAACACTATGTGAGGCTGTTTCAAAAGACTTGCTCAGACTAAAACCCGACGCAAGATATACTGTCATCCAGCATCCGCTTTACTCCCATTTCGGTCAGAAGATGGACCGAAGCGAGGCCGAGAGAATCCTTAACCTTGAACCTGGCAAGAAGAATCTTCTTTTCTTCGGGCTCATAAGAGCATATAAAGGCCTGGACATACTTCTGGAAGCGTTCGGCGGACTTTCTGACGACTACCAGCTCATCATCGCAGGAGAACCATACGGATCTTTTGAAAGATATCAGGAAATCATAGACAGGCTACCTGGCAAGGACAGGATACGCATGGAGCTTAAATATATAAAGGATTCTGAAGTCAGCATATATTTCTCTGCAGCAGACCTGGCTGTTCTCCCTTACAGAAGTGCAACTCAGAGCGGAATCAGTTCTGTATCATATCATTTCGAAGTTCCGATGATTGTCACCGCAGTTGGAGGACTGAAGGAAACCATTGGCGACAGAGGAACCGGCATTGCGGCATCAGAATGCACACCTGATGCAATAAGGAAAGAGATTATAGGTTATTTCAGTACCCCTGGCATGAAGGAGAAATGCATAAACTGCATCAGACAGGAAAAGGAAAGGCTGTCATGGCATGCATTTGCAGACAAACTGACAGAATTCATAGAAACACTCGAATAAGATCAATAAAAGGCTGAAACATGAACACGATATACAACAGACTGGCAATATTTGCTGTAACAGCATTGACGTTTACCTTCTCTGCCGGCAACTCATATGTTCAGGCACAAGAGTACACCAACACTCCGGTTACCATATCCAAAGAAAAGGTCAGAGTAAATGGAAAACTATGCTGGTCACATATCGTTTTGGAAAGACAGACATTGTATTCAATAAGCAAGGCATACAATGTAAGCATTGACGACATAATAAGATTCAACCCGAGCATTAAGGAAAACGGGCTGAAAAAGAATTCTATAATCATCATTCCTTCTGAAGATGCGTTATCTGAGACCAAGCCGAAGGTTGAAGCTGAAGTCAAGGATACAGTGGCCATAAAGCAGGAGGAGATCAAGACCAAACCGGAGATCAAGAAAAAAGAAAATCCGAGACAGGTCAAACGTGAAGACAGGAGGAAAACCCACACAGTAAAATGGTTTGAAGACCTTGATGTCATTGCGGCACAATATGGCGTCTCAGCGGAAGCTCTGATGTGGATGAACAATCTCGAAGGAAGAAAGCTGAAGAGCCGTCAGAAGCTTCTTATTCCCAACTCTGGTGAGTATGAAGATGCTCAAAAGACCATGAAAGAACTGGAAGATGATACTCAGGCAGACAGCATTGCCGTTGCTGACACAACACCTGTCATTCCACGTGAACAGATCAGGAAAGAGCCTGTCCTGTTTCCAAAAAGCAAAGTAACGGCTACAGTTCTGCTGCCGCTGAAATCCGGAGAAGGCCCAGGAAGCAGAAACAACATGGACTTCTACAGCGGAGTCCTGCTTGCCGCATATGACCTGGGCAATGAAGGAATCAGTGCAGACATCAACATTGTAGACATCGCGGACGGTAAGATGGAGATTCCTGAGGACGCCCTGGAAGACAGCGACTTATTCATCGGTCCCGTTTCTTCCGGAGATATACAAAGGTTCCGAAGTCACGCCGGCAAGGACAAGATCATCATATCGCCACTCGACCCGAGAGTTGAAGCTATCGCGGCGGTTGATTCAAACATCATACAGATTCCTACCCCACACAGGATTCAGTTCAACGACCTGATCAGGTGGTTCGAAAAAGACATGCAACCCTCAGACAAAGCATTGATAATCACCGAAAAAGGTGCAAGAACAACTGACGCAGCCAGCATGCTCATAGCCTCCGCTGAATCTTCAGCAATAGATTTTGCACATTTCTCATACAGCATCCTCGAAGGAAGGGACATCATGGAGCCGTTGACCGGACTCATGACAGAAACCGGTGTGAACCGTGTCTTAATAGCATCAGAAAGCGAAGCATTTGTAAATGATGTCATCAGAAACATCAATCTTCTCATATACAACAAATTCAACGTAGTCCTCTACGGACCTGCAAAGATCCGTAACTTCGAAACAATTGAAGTTGAGAATTTCCATAATTCCAGGCTTCATGTCAGCCTGAACTACCACATCAACTACGATGACCCTAGGGTTCAGAAGTTCCTTATGAAATACAGGGCCTTGTACAATACCGAGCCAAGCCAATTTGCATTTCAGGGCTACGATATAGCAAACTACTTCATCAGACTTTGCTACCGCTTTGGCAACAGATGGCCGGAAATGCTGGAAAAGGCCGGTGCTGAGATGCTGCAAAGCACCTTCAGATGCAAAAGAGTGGATAACGGCGGATTCATCAACAACGGTGTACGCAAAGTCGTCTATACCGAAGGCTACGGCGTCGTCATTCAGAATAACTGATCTGAAGAGTGATGTTCTGTCCCTCAATGGTCATAGACGTCACATAACCATCCTCATCAAAACCGTATTGCAAAGGGACATTCTTCATACCCACCAGACCTGACGCCATCTGTACGGCAGTCGGCAGATTAACTGAACTCACATCTGCAAGTCCCATCATTACCGGGAAGAAGATGAAAGGATCATCCTTGAAGCTAAGTGCAGTGTAAAGAACAATCGGATCCAATGCAAACGGATTATTCTTCAATGCAGTATCCCCATAGACATAAGGCGTATTATAGACTCTTGAGAAATTTCCGGATTCGTCGTATTCATACCAGAACGCATAGAGTGTCCTGCCATCCTTGTATAGATATGTGATGTCGGTAAGTCTTCCATCGACATATACCCAGTCATAGCTCATATCAAAGATCTTGTTCTGTGTACCGATACGGGTCACGTCTGACTTGACTACCCTTCCATTCTCACAGGAATAAGAGGCCCCGGAATTAAGGGTAATGTTCTCTGAAGGAAGACCGTCAAACATAAGGGAGTGCTCACTCGTCCGGTTGAACTCACATGATCTATCTTCTGTATACACACCGGCCTCATAAGTTCCCTCACTGATAGTTAAGCTCGTAAGATAATCATTCTCATCATATTCCATCATCCACCTGTTATATGCATATACCGGAGCAAAATATGGAGAAACCAAAGTGAACGAATCCAGCTTCTTCCTTACGGTTATGATCAGATTCTCCGTCACTAGTTTTGATTCAGAACCCCGTTCTATCAAAAGTGAGGCTTTTCCTCTATCAACATCTGCTGGAATGGTCACTGATATTCCTGTACCGGAAAGGATATAATCAAGATAAACGGCATCACCTGAAGATGGTACCAGACATACCTTATAATACTCATCGAAACCGTCTCCCTCGATAGTCATCGTTTCTCCTGCAGCAACTAGATCCGGGACATTGATTCCGGTTACACTGAATTCACGTTCCAGAACTTCAATCTGTCCCAACTCACGATCTCCATTCACCAGGACCAAGGTATAGTGTCCCGGGTCCGTATTCTCCGGAATGGTAAACAGGAGTCCCGATGCGGAAAGAAAATCAACTGAAACAGAGATCGTGTTTCCTGATGAAGATTTCAGATAAAGCTCCGTATCCTCAGAAAAGCCCGGCCAACGGACTATGACTTCTGCTCCCGGACGGGCAGAAGACTGAAGATTGCATTCTACATCAACATTCTTGTCATACTCAGAATCATTCCCTTCTTTTTCTACACAGGAAATCACCAAAAAAGCCGACAAAAGCAATATGACCCTTATTTTCATAACCTGATTATCTGATTCCTTCCAATGACTCGAGATATGCAGCCGTATCCTCAGATGACGGTCTGGTCATTTCAGGATTGATTATCACACCATCCCTATCCAGAAGGATAAATCTAGGAATACCCTCAATATTATATGATTTCTGGAACTCACTCCTTGGGCCAAGGTAGAGCTGGACACCACTCAATGCTCCGCTTCTGACCATGTCTTCCCACTTCTCCTTGCTTCCATCCACAGATAGTCCCAAAAAAGTGATGGCAGCGCCCTCGAACTTCTGCTCAAGTTCCTTCAGGAACGGAAACTCCTTTCTGCACGGATTACACCATGTAGCCCAGAGATCGATATACACATATTTACCCTTGAAATCAGCCAGAGTATAGGTCTTCCCTGCAATATCCGCAGCGACGAAGTCAGGAGAAGGTTTTCCAGGTTTAGCCCTGTCCCACTTATCATAACTTTTCTGGAATTCGGCTTTCAGGAGAGGATCCGAAACATAAGTCCTATGCAGGTTCAACATATCCTGGATATCATCTATGCCAAAGAAGCTGACATACGAAACCGCTATATAATTGATCAAGGTCTGTCTGGTCTTCTCATCCTTGAAATTATCAGCCACGAAACTCATCTGAGCGAGAGATTTCCTATATGGTTCTGTCACGTCCCTGCTTTCAGGATCAAGGATATGGGCAAGCTCAACCATGAAATTACGGTACTCATCCAGATCTGCCCACTTAGGATTCTCAACAAGATAATCACGTACCCTATCGTAGTATCCGCCATCAGGTCTCCATGTCGGATCACCTGACATCATAGGATGCCCAACCGGATACATGAGCATCATATTGCCGTACATGTATCTGATTCGACCGGTCTCCCTATCGATAAAGTCACCACAGGATTTCAGCTGATGCATCTTCATGAGCTTTACCGCCTCCTGCTCCTTCCTCTTCAATGCCTCTGCAAATTCATCCAATGGAAGAGCATAGCTATCGTCAGGAAGAGGTGTATAGACTATCGTATTGAGATAGTCTACTGCCGGGGCCTTGCTGCCTTCAAAAGCAAAAGTACCCTCAAAATTCTTTCCGTCAAAAGAGATACGGGCCCTGTCTCCCTTTTCAAGATAAATGAGACGGGTCTGAGAACCGTAATAAACACGGGCATAAACTGCATCAACACCTTCATTGATGAATTCACCATGGCCGTTTTCGTCAAGGCCGATTTCATTAACTGCCCCGTGACTGACCAGAACCACATTTTTGGCAATCGGATCAGTTACATCAAATGTCAGCTGTATATCCTCAGCCAGAGGACCGCTGCATGCAGATGCAAGAACTGCAGCAATAAACGTAAAGAATAAGTTTTTCATATAATTGCGTCTATACATAATATCAATATATCCTTTCCTTATAAGTAACATCGACTATTTCAGCAAAACCCTCATATACCACCGGAGTAACTTTTGAGAAGTCTCCGTCAGACTGCTGTCCTTCATAAACTCTCAGGACACCTTCTCCACCCTTCGTACCCGCCACAATCAAATCGTATGAACGGGACATATTCTCATCCTTCTGATACAGATTGAATTTAAGACATGTTATCTTCTCTCCAGGGAAAGTAAGCTGAGTTTCCGAAACCAGAGGTGTTTTCGAAAGGTCGACTCTGTAGAGGGTCTCCCCCGATACATAATACATATAACTCTTCAACGAACTGAAAGCGAAGAGGTTGCCTGGCTCTGCTATATCTTTACAGCCTGTAAGGTCACCATAATACCCCTTTCCAATGACATAAGTACAGTCGGCATATCGAAGGATATCACCCATCTGGACACCATAAAGGTGGACCTCATCACCGTCAGTCAGCAAAGCATAGGTCATTCCCATTTTTGCATTACCAGGATCATAACTCGTATTCTCCATATAAAGGCAGTCCATGCCCTCCGGCCATTCGTCAAAGGCCGAGCCGATCATTCCGGCACCGGGAGCCATACCCTCCGCGAGATTCTTCATTTCATCCATGGTCTGCAATGGACTCAGGCTACCTAAGTCAGGTGTCACCAGAAGAGGGCAATAGGACATGAATCTCTGGTTATCAACATCATAAAGAAGGAATACTGCAGCATATACCTGAGTCGCCAACACATTGGTACCCACATATCGAGACACATCGAAATCCTTGTTTACCGCACTTCCATAAAGACCGTCTATACCCATACCAGACTCGCAATGATAGGCCTTACCATCACTTACTATCACCTTTCCGAAACCGGCAGGAACAATTGCATACGGCCTCAGGTCAGCAGACTCCGCTGATTCGTAGGAAAAAAGATATTCCTGCTTCCATTCAAAGGCATCCTTTCCCAGACGGGTAGCTCCATCATCTGTGAGAAGATAATATGGAGATGAGACATCTGCCTTGTCGGAAAGCCACTGGATTCTTCTAGGACCGTACATTTCAGGCATCCCGCTTTCCGAAAGTACATCTTCATACAATTCACCAGTAACAGCCGACACCATGTCCAATCTTGCACGTCCGCCATCTGAACAGAGAACCATCCATCCCTCCGACATTGAAGAACTGACTATCAGACTGGATTCAGACTGCCAATAAAGTGCCGTAGTCTTCTGAGTCACAGTAAAATACAGAGCATACGATCCGGGGTTCAGCCTGACTTCATAATCGAGTTTACGCTCCGTACCCAATATGGTGGTCTCATAGGTACCGTTTCTGTCGATAGCCTTCCATTCAAAGCTGTATGCATCCTCTTCAAGGGCATTTTCTCCTAAATCAGGATTCATGACAAGCCTGTCGAACGTGAGTACCTCCTTATCTTCAAGCCCCTTGATATCAAGCTCGGCCAGCTCATGATACTGATAATTGCCAAGATCCTCCGCACAAGACAAAAGCATGGCGGAGACAGACATGATCATTATGTTTCTTATACAGGACTTCATCATTTCAAATTAAAAACCATTGGCAGACCTGTGGCCTGGTCTATTATTTCTTCATCATATGGTTGGCCGGCAATCCTTTTTTCATTTTCCGACCTTACATACGAGGTCATTTCGCTGCCTATATACACCAGTTTCGCCAATGTGATCTTTGACGTATCATTGAAATCAGCAGGATCTATCTCCAATACCCTGCAAATGAGTTCGAACTTCTGCTGAGTGAATGTGCCTATCTCTCTTTCGCTCCATGCAAGCGGTGCCTTTGTAAACATATCAGAGAAATAAATCCGGCATTTCAATGTCGTTACCGTATCACCAAGCTGGATCATTTCCTTTATAGGAAGACGGAAATGTTCATTGGAATGGATCTGCATCCTGAGCATCTTGGTCTCTGATTTCAAGGCAGGGGTTCTGACAAGACGGACGATATAATCAAATTCCGTAGCTCCCGCCGGCAGAACCGATTCAGATGGAAGTATGTAATCGACTCCCTCCGATGCATTGTCGGAACTGACTGTTATATGCACCGGACGATCCATTTCGGAAGGTCTTCCCACCAGCTGGACCTTGACAGGCACCTCAAGTTCCTTGCCTGCTTCATAGACAAATGTATAGCCAAGGCTGTCTGTCAATGCCATAGATCCTGTCCTGTTGTTGAAATACACTCCGCTGATATCGTGGAAATGTGTCGGATTTACTTCTTCACACGAAACCGCAAGGATTGCAAGAACTACTGCAAAAATATATGTAAAACAATTCTTCATACAATTTCCGGATTAATTCTCGATCTCAGAATCTGGCAGAGGAATGACAAAGACCTTATCCTCAGGTTCAACAGGTCCGCCGGCCTGCGAAGACCGGAGTATCGGACTGAACATTCTCTTGTACATGAAGAAGATCTGTCCCTCACCATAGAGTTCCCTGATATATTCATACTGGAGATTTTCACGTGTCAAGGCAGACAATGGATTCACTCCTCTGTAGCTTCTCAAAGTATTCACATACGAAAGGCCTGCCGATATATCCTCCGACTTGGCCTCTGCTGCAATCAGATACATCTCTCCAAGACGAATCATAGGTATCATCGTATTGCGGATATTTCCAGTATCCACCATATCGGAATATTTATAGAAATAACGATTGGCCCCGGTAGCCACCCAGTTGACCCTGTAACGATAGTCATCAAGGCTGCCTCCTGTAGTCATGCCTCCACCATAAATCATATTGCTCATCATTTCATTATCCATCCTGAACACGAAATTCGGGATACGGCTGGGATCATAATAATCCTTGAACAATGAGTTTCTCTGGGAGTGGGAAAGAGCAAAGATAACCTCAGACGAGAATATTCTATCCGGATCATCTGGAGATCCCGTAACAAGAGACTTGTCAACAAAACTGATGACACCGTTCTTTGCCGCTTCTATAACCTCCAACGCATATCTGAGAGCCGATTCCTTGTTTCCAAAATACAGGGCGGATCTTGCAAGAAGGGCTGTTACTGCGTAATAGTTAAGTCTCAGACTTCTATATTTCATGAAGACAGAAGTTCCGCTGCCGACATCATCCATCATCATTCCATCTGTTCTGACCGGATCCTGCGACAGAAGGATACGGGCTTCCATAAGATCATGCCAGATGAGTTCGGCAATCTCGACTGCTGGCCTTATGGGCTGTGGTTCCATGGAATATGCTTTATAATAAGGAATCGACTGCTGACTGGAATTCCGTGAAAAGACCGGTCCGAAGAGCCTCAGCATATCGAAATGAAGCATCGCCCTCAAAGCCAGAGCCTCGCCCTTGATCACATTGAAATTATCTTCCGTAAAAAGATGTCTGCTGCCCTCGATGTTTTCCAGAAGCAGATTACAGTTAAGTATCAGAGAATAAGCCTTGTTCCAGGTCTCATTCAGCCTTGCACGCCAATAGTCTGAGCCATACTTATATTCAGAAAGATCCCTGTAGTTGCCCCACACGGCATTGTCGCTTCCTATCACATAGGCACCGCCCATTATTTCAACCATCTCAACAGAAAGGGCTCCTCCGTAAAGCATGTCACGGTTCAGTTCAATATAGATTCCGTTGAGCAGCTTCATGTATCCCTCCTCTGTAGAAAGAAGGTCATCCTCAGCAATCTTGTCATATGGCTTGACATCAAGCCACTCGGAACACCCTGTTGTCAGAATAAGGCAGACAGAAGCAGCCAGAACATATAATATATTTCGTCTCATAATCTTCATCTCCCTCAAATCAGAATGTTATTCCCAATGACATTGTTACCGAACGGGCAAAAGGATAATCTATACCCCTTTCTACCCTGACCGTCGACGCCCTGAACATGTCCGTCATTGTCAGCTGAAGGTTCAAGGCTGAAATACGTAGTCTCCTTATCATCCGGTCCGGAAATTCATATCCGATATTCACGGACTCTCCTGTCAATGTGTTCTCATCCATAACGAAACGCGAGGACTTCTCGGTCTTCTGCACCATGGATATTCCCTTGAAATACGCTTCTCTGTTATCCGGAGACCATCTGTCATAAAGGGCGCGCTTGTCCTGGTTGTTGTATACGTCTTCAGTTCCGATGTTCTCTACCTTCTGGAAAAGAGAGGTATTGAAGACCTGTCCTCCGACTCTGTAGCGGAAATAGCATCCGACAGAAAGTCCCTTGAAATAGAGTGTCGATCCGAAAATACCTTCTACCGATGGCTGGGTATCACCCACGACAACCTCATCTGACACGTCATAGGTCAAAGAATATGACCCATCTTTCTTTATGAACACTTCCTGACCTGTCGCAGGGTCGATTCCGGCTGACCTTACGGCCCATATTGCAGTCGGACTTCCGCCATCATAGTACCTTGTTGTACCGACAAGAGATGACTTGCCGCTTTCATTCAAGGCACTGAATGCATTTCCGATGTCAGCATAACGGGATCTTGAATGGGCAGCATTGATGCTGATATTCCAGTTGATCCTTTCTGCAGGTCTGTATATCGGAGATATCTTGAATGTAGCCTCCCAACCCTTGGTGTGCTGTCTTCCTGCATTCATGGCGACACTTGTTACTCCCATCGAACCTCGTGTGGTTATGATTGCCAGCAAAGGATCGGTATCCTTCCAGAAATAGTCCAAGGTCAGATTCACTCTTTCCCCCCAGAATGTAAGGTCCGCACCGATATCATAGTTGACCGTCTCCTGCCAAGCAAGTTCTGCATTACCCAGGGCATTGAGAATCACTCCTGTTCCGAAGATATTCGTCATCCAGCCGTTGAACTTGTAGGTAGAGAAGGCCTGATAAGCAGAGAAATTCTGGTTGCCGGGATTTCCGACCGAACCTCTTATCTTGAAGAAAGAGAAGAAATCATTATCCTTAAGGAAATGCTCCTTGTGAACATTCCATCCGAGACCTACCGACCATGTGTTTCTGAAACGGTTTCCGGTTCCGAACATGGAAGCACCGTCAAGGCGGTAGTTGAAATCCATGAGATAGCGGTCATCATAGACATATCCACCATTCACATAAAAGCTGACAGCCCTTTTCAAGGTCTCACGGTAATCAGGCTTTCCATCCACAGGATAACCGTTCGCAAAAGAAGGGGCATCAAACTGGTCGTCAGTGAATCCGTTTGCAGAATAGCCATAGACATGCTGGCTGTTGTTGCTGAAGTTGAATCCTCCTACAGCATTGAGCATGTGCTTTTGTGCTATCAGCTTACCGAATGTCACTGAAACATCTCCTTCGTAGACCAGCTGCTGGATCTGTGTACGTGAATAAAGACCTTTTTCCGTTTCACCTACTTCATCAAAAGAAGAATGCAGAGGCGAAAGGCGTGTCTGCTCGTCATCATCCGACTTAGACAATCCGAACTTTGCCCTCATACGCAGATCTTCAGTGACGAACCACTCGAAAATGAAATTATTCGTGAATCCGAATCCACTCGCCTTATCCCAGTTATTCAGATGAGCATCCCATAAAGGATTGGTGACAGTAGAGCCGATTCCATCCTCGGAATAGTACAGATATTTGTCAACCTTACCCAAAGCATTGTATTTCCTGTAATAAGGATTGGCATAGGCATACTCTGAAAACGAAACTGTCGGGTTGGCAGTTTCCAGATAATCTATTGTAAGCTTATTGCTGAACTGGAATTTTCCCGTCCTGTAGATAAGGTCTACATTACCTTCAAGAGTCTGACGGTCAGAGCCTTTCATCACGCCGGCCACATTACCGTAGCTAAGACCTATACCATAACGTATCTTGTCTTCTCCTCCTTCTGCATATATATTATGCTTATGGGTCACACCTGACCTTATAGGCTCACTTAGCCAGTATGTATCGACTCCCCTTTCTATTTCCTTCAGGCGTTCATTCCTCAACGCATCCAGCTGTATCTGTGTAAAAGGACTGCCGGACCGGTCTGTATACACACCTGCAAGTGTCTCAAACTGAAGTTTTTCACGGGCATTCATCAGATTATAATCCGTAAGGTCTGCCATTGAAAGGCCATAATCTCCCTTGTATGACAGCTGCAGACGTCCTCTTGCCGGAGCCTTGGTCTCGATTACAACCACACCATTCGAAGCCTTCGAACCATAGATTGCAGTAGAGGCAGCATCCTTGAGAATGGTAACCGAAGCCACACGGTTCATGTTCAGATTCATGATAGTCTCAATCGTAGTCTCGAAACCGTCAAGAATGAACAGAGGCTGGTTAGGATCCGTACCGTATTCCTCTTTAAGTCCCATCACACTGGTCTTTCCACGGATCTCCACATCCGGCATCATATTAGGATTGGAGCCGAACTGGGCACTCTCCATCATCTTGAAAGATGGATCAAGAGTCTTCAGGCTCTGAAGGACATTATTCGTTCCTACGGCCTTCAGCTGATCTGTCTTGAAAGTAGCAGACGCTCCTGTAAAACTCTCCTTCTTTCTCTCATACACTCCGGTAACGATCACATCCTCAAGCTCTGTCGCATTCATATACATGACGATCTTTGAAAAGGAGGCTTCATTCTTAAGATTATACTCCTTCTCGACATCATCATATCCGACATATGAAAAGACTATGGTAGCAGTCTGCTTAGGAAAACGAAGCTCGTAATTACCGTCCAGATCCGTAATCACACCATATTTCTTACCCTCTACTATGACAGAAACACCAATGAGCGGGAATCCGTCAGATGAATCCGTCACGGTTCCCTTAAGCACTGCAGTACCTGAGTTCTGGGCAAGAGCCGAACCAGACATAAAGAGAAGAAAAAAAGTAATAAACGCAACCACAGAATGGGATACGTTCCACTTCATATCAATCATATTCATATATAACTTCTACACTAACGCCTCAACCGAAGCTAAAAATGTAAAGTTACATAAAATATATTAATTGGCAACTAAATCAAGACTGCAAAAGAGACTTTGCATTAGCCACAGCAGCATCGGTAAGAACAGAACCGCTGAGCATCCGTGCCAGTTCCATGACACGTTCCTCGTCAGACAGACGGGTTATGGTAGAATAAGCCCGGGAAGCTGCCGTATCGATTTCTTTTGAAACAAGATAATGAGCAGACCCCTTTGCTGCGACCTGCGGAAG
Organism: Bacteroidales bacterium; assembly: GCA_017625725.1. Lineage (GTDB taxonomy): Bacteria > Bacteroidota > Bacteroidia > Bacteroidales > UBA932 > Cryptobacteroides. The sequence goes on from JAGAKH010000092.1 coordinate 26,915, forward strand.
ATGGGTTATCGCAAAGACCTGCATATGAGCACCCATTTCACATATCATTGATCCCATCTTGTCAGCCACACTTCCCGAGACACCGGTATCGATTTCATCAAATATCATGGTCGGCATCTCTGTATATCGGGCCATCATTGCCTTCAGAGACAGCATTATCCTTGACATTTCTCCACCTGAAGCACAACGGTCGACATCGACAGGATCAGCTCCGCTCGCAGAAAATCTGAAACGGACAGAATCGAGCCCGGTAGCAGACAAAGGGGAATCGAGCAATGCGACTTCGAACACAGCGTGAGGCAGTTCAAGCGAACGGATCGACTCACAAACAGTCGAGGCAAAAGCATCTTTCGAGGCCATACGGGAAACATGAAGACTTGAAGCTATATCCTGGAGCTTTTCTTCAGCCACAGATACAGCATTTCTCAGACTTTCGCACTGTTCTTCAAGACGGGTGGAATCAAAGAGCTTATCGGAAAAGGAATCTCGCAAGGATATGAGTTCGGACTCATTAAGACAGCCATGCTTCTGCATAAGTCCATACAGCAAGGACATACGGCTTTCCACAGCCTCAAGCCGCTCAGCAGAGAGTTCTGTACGGGAATTCAATGATGCCACATCAGAAAGGATATCATCGAGTTCATGTCTGCATGACGCGACCCTTTCAGCGAGCTCTACAGCAGAAGGTACATAACGGCCAGCCTTTACAAGCAGTTTGTCTGCCTCCTTCAAAAGTACGTCCAGCGAAAGCCGCTCATCGGCTGAAGATTCGGCAGTAAAGAGGTCTTCCACGCCTGAAAGACACATCTTGATTTCCTCTGCATTTGCAAGCTGCCTTTGTTCCTCTTCCAGTTCAGCCAGTTCACCATCGCGGATCGCCGCGGTCTCCAACTGACGGTACTGACTTTCATTATATTCCTTTTCTGCCGCCAGTCTCTGTAGCCGGGACTCTGCTTCTGCTAAATCCGACTTCAGCGATACGAGGTTTCTCCATGCCTGAACACATTCCTCCCTAAGTCGGGCATTACCAGCATAATGGTCAAGTATTCCTAACTGGAACTGCTTATCTGACAGCATCAGAGTCTGATGTTGCGAATGCACATCGACCAATCTCGATGAAATGGACTGCAGCACCTGAACCGGCACAGGGGAATCATTTACAAAAGAACGCGAACGGCCTGACCTTGCGACCGTACGACGTATAATCAGATGTCCGTCCTCCCATTCGACCTCCTGCTCATCAAGAATCTCCTTGAGCTGACGGTCGTCCCCCACCTCGAATTCCGCTTCCACCACACAATTCTCCGCCCCCTGAGCTATCATAGAGGCATCGGCCTTTGAGCCGGTAAGAAGAGAAAGGGCACCTAAAAGTATGGATTTACCGGCTCCTGTCTGTCCTGTAATAATAATCAGACCCTCCGGAAATTCAATCTCCAGAGAGTCTATCAGGACGTAGTTTCTTACATGTAACCGGCTCAGCATGAAAGATTACTCGTTATCTTCCTTAGCCATTCTATATGAAACCTCGCCATTCTTGAACTCCTCAATAGCAACAAGACTTGGCTTTGGCTGTCTTTCATAGTATTTTGAGATCTCGATCTGCTCACGATTCTCAAAGATCTCCTCCATGGTGTCACGATCGTTCTTGAAATCCTCAAGTTTCCTTGTAAGTTCCTTCTTCTCGGCAATAGCAATCTGGTTTGCCCTCTTGGAAAGGATCACGACTGTCTCATAGATATTTCCGGTAGGAGCAGCAAGATCGCTGAGGTTTCTTGTAAGTGTGTTTACAGGTGTTTTCTGCTTATTCATATCAATAAAAAATTATTCTCTCTATTAAGTTATACCCCCGGTTTCCCTCAGGGTTTCAATTATTTTTCAGATTTTTTAGCTTCACGCTCCATCTGTCTTCTCTCGCGGGCAAAATCTCTCTCTGAAGTTTCTTCCTCCACACTTACCCCTCGTCTGCCCAAGGCTCTCTGTGCCCTCTGGTAGACAGAATCCAATTCTCTTCTATAATGAGACTGAGGTATCTCTCCGATAAAGTTGAAATAGTCATCAACAAAAGTCAGATATCTTTCCTTCTGCTTCGCAGGGACGCTGTTTGCCGCATACTTGAATGAAGACATGGCGATGTAATAAAGTATGTCCTCTCTATATATGTTTTCAGAATCATCCTTCAGAACATTCCTGAAAGCCACCCTGGATGCCAGATAATCCTCCATCTTATAATAGAGCTTTGCTGATTCGTAAGCTTTCTTGTCAAGACGTTCATTAAGATCGACAAGCATGTCACGGCATGTCTGCATATGAGGAGAAGAAGGATACTCGATCATATACTCAGAAATGGCTGTAATTGCCTTGTAGGTCGGACTCTGGTCAAGCTCATACCTCAGAGTCGAACGATACAGGCAGTCAAGACGCAGATAACGGGCCTCGGAAGTAAAAGGGCTTCTTGGATATTGTTCGATGAACTGCTCGAAATTGGTCTCGGCAGTGTAGTAATCCTTGAACTTATAATTGCTCAAGCCCCAATAATATTTGACAGTGTCATCCTTTTCTGTTCCGTTAGTCAGCACAGACAAAGACTCGAACAAAGAACCGGCCTTGGAATATTTGCCCTGATTGTAATAATCAAATGCAGCCTCATACTTCTGCTCCACATCATTGCTGTTGAGCAGAATCTCATACTGAGACTTACAGGAAACAGTCAAAGCCAATACGGCTAAAGCAAAAAGAATATATATCCTCTTCATTCTCTGATTATTTCATTTTCAAAAACTTCTCGGCATCAAGAGCAGCACGGCAACCGGAAGCTGCAGCAGTAATGGCCTGTCTGTAGACAGGATCCTGAACGTCACCTGCGGCAAACACACCCTCTACATTTGTCCTGGATGTCTTGCCATCGGTAATTATATAACCTTCCTTATCCACAGCAACCCACTGGCTGAAGACTTCAGAGTTAGGATGATGTCCGATTGCAAGGAAAAAGCCGTCGACAGCTATATCAAAAACCTCGCCGTCCTTCCTCAAAAGTCTCGCACCAGTCACTCCGTATTCATCTCCAAGCACTTCATGAGTGTTGCAGTTCCAGAGAACCTCGATATTAGGAGTCTGCATCACACGCTCCTGCATAGCCTGAGAAGCCCTGAGGACATCCCTGCGGACTATCATGTAAACCTTCTTGCAAAGTCCTGCAAGATAAGTAGCCTCCTCACAGGCAGTGTCACCTCCGCCTACTACAGCCACAGTCTTCTTTCTGTAGAAGAAACCGTCACAAGTAGCACAGGCTGAAACGCCAAGGCCCTTGAATTTAGTCTCGGAAGGAAGTCCCAGATACTTGGCTGTCGCACCTGTAGCGATGATGAGAGTCTCGGCAAAGATTTCATGGCTGCCGTCAATGACAATCCTGAAAGGTCTTTTGGAAAGATCGGCCTCAGTCACAATGCCGTTACGCAGATCCGCACCCAGACGCACTGCCTGAGACTTCATTGTATCCATCAGAGCCTGACCTGATATGCCGTTCTCAAATCCAGGATAATTCTCAATATCGGTTGTAGTGGTAAGCTGACCACCCGGCTGGATTCCCTCATAGAGTACAGGAGAGATATCCGCCCTTGACGCATAAATTGCCGCTGTATAACCTGCTGGTCCGCCACCAACTATAAGACATTTAACAGTTTCCATCAATTCTCTTTTTTATATTGCAACCTGCAAATATAATGCTTTTTTCAGACTTTCATAAGATATGGCTTCGCCTTTCTGTAAACCCAACCAAGCAGGCAATCCGGCATTATCACGCACAATGGCTTGAAAATCTTGTTCAGAAGCCCGGGCATCACCCCTTTTCGTCTTCTGAAAGTAGCCCTCAAGGCCTTGTCAACGGCCTTTTCCGGTGAAATCATGACAGTCAGTCCTCTTGCAAGTTTCCTCAAGCTGTCCTTCAGAGGGACAAGAGGAGTGTCAACCGCTCCAAAGTAGGCATTAGTCACACTCACACCTGTCTTCTGACACTCGATCCTGAGTTCCCGGGAATAATCTCTCACAAACCGTTTGGTAGAGCCATACATCCCGATTCCCGGCCATATCATCCAAGAGGCCAGAGAGGATATGTTGAGGATATATCCGCATCCTCTTTCCTTCATTCCAGCAACATATTTACGGCAAAGCATCAGCGGAGTGGTCATATGGACAGCCATTATCAGCTTCAGCATCCGCTCAGACGTTTCGGCAATGCCTTGGCAATACATGACACCTGCATTGTTAACCAGTACCTCGACCTGGCATGAGGCTTCTTGCGTCTTTTCAAAAATGCGGTCTGCAGCATCCTCCTTTGAGAGATCCTGAGTAATGAGAATCACATTTGCCTTCGGGCTCAACGCTTCAGCAGTCTGCTTGAGTCCGTTTTCATTGATATCAACCAATATGAGGTTATATCCCATATCAGCCAGACGGCATGCATAGATACGCCCCATACCCGAGGCTGCCCCGGTGATAAGAGCATAGGTTTTGTAATTTCTTAGAATCTTCTTCATCCAAATGTGTGTGTGCAACTGTAAAACGGCTGCAAAATTACCAAATTTCCGGCGATTCGGCATTAAAAATATCGATTTCTCGCCTCGTCACTCTCACTTGAAATGACTCATCGGCATGCCATGTCGAACGGACAACGGGAGTCGAGACATCCGGCAACGTCCGATAGTTTAGAATTTTTCAAATTTATTTTGCATATCTCGTATTAATTCATATTTTTGTGTTTTAAAACAAACTTATATGAATACTCACAAATGCCCCAACATCGAAGAATTCAAGAAGATTCTTAAATCCAAGAATCTTAAGGCAACCCCGCAGAGACTTGCCGTTCATGAAGCCATGATGGCACTGGGACATGCTTCTGCAGATATGATAACAGAAGAAATCATCTCAAAAGGGACGACAAAGGTCACTGTAGCTTCGGTCTACAACATCCTGACCAATCTGGCAATGCTGGGAATTTACGACTATCGGATGAGTTCCAACAACAAGATGTATTTTGATGTCAACACCTTCCATCACATTCATCTATACGACAAGGAGAACCACATGTTCAAGGACATCATTGATGACGAACTCATAGCCCTCATCGAAGCTCACTTAGGACGTAAGCGCTTCAAGGGCTATAAAATTGAAGGTATCGACATCCAGCTTATCGGAAAGCCGACAAGGAAGAAATATTTCGTCTAAACTTTTACGTTACTGAAAGCACGTATTCCCTTTACTATACAGAATACGAAAAGGGCAAGAGCTACAGTTATACCGGCTACATAACCGATGACAGGCTCAAGATGAAGTCCTCCATTGGCATGAGGAGCCATAATGAAATAGCTGACACATACGAATGTAAGGAAAGTCGCAGGGATCGAAGTCATCCAATGAGGCTTTCCTTTCTTTATAAGATATGCTGAAGCTGTCCACAGAACGATTGTGGCAAGAAGCTGATTGCCTATGCCGACATAGTTCCATACAATAGAAAAATCCATCTTGCAGCAGAAGAATGCCAATGCAAATATAGGAAGGCTGACAAGAACTCTCTTGAGCACAGGCTTCTGGTCAAGTTTCAACATATCGGCAATAGTAAGACGCAGACTGCGGAATGCGGTATCACCGGACGTGATAGGACAGACGACAACTCCGATTATCGCAATCACAGCACCCAGCTTGCCAAGCCAGCTTTCACAAATCATATTGACGGCGATTGCTGGAGTAACCTTTGTGAGAGTACCGTTAATCATTATTCCATTTGTCGCAGCGTCATTGAGGCCTTCCGGTCCGCCAAAATATGCCATTGCTGCCGTCGCCCAGATTATTGCAACGATTCCCTCAGCAATCATAGCCCCATAAAACACCGGTCTTGCATACTTCTCATTCTTAAGGCATCTTGCCATAAGTGGTGACTGAGTGGAGTGGAATCCGGAAATTGCGCCACATGACACAACGATGAAGAGCATCGGAACCAGGATATTGTTCTGAGGATCAGCATGCCAGTTCTTCAAGGTAGCAGGAGTAAGCTCAATCATCTCATGCGCACCGGTAATGTCACCGGCTATAAGCATGACACCTACACCTAAAGCCATAAAAAGCAGAGCCGCACCCATGTAAGGGTATATCGTGCCGATGATCTTGTCTATCGGCAAAAGTGTAGCCAATAAATAATATGCAAATATCACATAGAGCCATATTTCCTTATTGAGACCCGTAAGAGAAGCTATCAGGTCAGAAGGGCCGGTCACAAAAGAAACTCCCACGGCAAGAAGAAGAAAGATCACCACAAAATTCATGACAGTCCTCATTGTCTTGCCCAGATTATCACCTATGAGGTCCGGCATATTAAGTCCTCCGCTGCGTAATGACATCATTCCAGAAAAGAAATCATGAACTGCTCCCATGAAAATACATCCGATTACAATCCACAGATATGCAGCAGGGCCATAGGCTGCACCCATTATGGCTCCGAAGATAGGGCCCAGACCTGCAATATTAAGGAATTGTATCACGAAGACCCTCCAGGTCGACATAGGCTGATAGTCGACTCCATCTTCAAGTTCATAAGCCGGCGTCCTTTTCATCGGATCCACACCAATAAAGCGAGCAGTAAACTTTCCATAGAAAACATAACCCAGAACAAGGGCGACAATACACAGACAAAAAGTGATCATTTCAGCAACACGTTTGGTTAGTAAAACAAATGTATCAAGTTTCACAAACAAATGCAACGTTTAGCGAGATAAAAGCATCTAATAGCCCGCTAATAAAATGAACTATGAAGATATTCAAGACCATACCGGCAGCCATCATTACTGCCCTGCTTATTATTGCATCGTGTCAGAAAGATGACACCATATTGTATTACAGCACTTCGATAGGAAACATCCAGAACGGTATTTTCATTAGTGATCAGGGAAACGTCCTGAACATGACAAACATTTCTGTAAGCAAAGAGTTTGAAGGCATTGAGAGAGCTGTGATCATATGCGATATGCTTAAGCAGGACGAAAGCGCCTCCAAGGAATACGACGTAAGACTGCTAAACTGGAGCAAGGTACTTGTCAAGGATGCCATCACCCCGGAACAGACTGCACATGGGGAAAATTCCATTCAGGATCCTATATTCATCAAGGATGCATGGTGCTCCGGAGGCTATCTCAATCTGATGCTCCAGTATTACGCCTCATACGGCAGCACACAGAGCCACCTTGTAAATCTCGTCTATGAAGGATGTGAGGACGGAGAGTATCGCTTCAACTTCAGGCACAACTCATTCGGAGACATCTACACCGGGTCCCAGAACGGATTTGCCCTTCCTTCCGGATATGTAAGCTTTCCTGTTGCAAGCATAATCCCAGAAGAAAAGGCAAAGATCACTATCGGATGGAAGTCTTATCAGACCATGCCGGACGGCACTTTCACGACCTCAATAATAAACAGAACCGTAACTTTCGACTACGAAAGAAACACATTCATACAAGAGAATTAGACTTCTGTGCTGATTATAATCCCCAGTCAGAAGGCGAATAGGAATCTTTCGGTGCATGAGGCACATTCGGGAAATATGAGAATCCTGTGATCTTCTCCAGATCGCTCACACTCATCATATCCTTTTCTCCTACTATTGTACCCTTTGGGGTCTTGTGGCTTCTCACAAAGGCCGCACACTTGATTTCCGACGAAGTACACTCTGACAAGGACTTGCGTGTGTTGCCATTCTTAGTACGCATAAGTATGTAATAGAACATCGTAGGGCGACTCACATCACTTCTGCCGCAATATGATATCTTGGCAGCATAGGCTGTATTTCCTCTCTTGTCCGTATAATCATCGAAATAAGCACCTATCACCACATACAGGGTATCCGAACACACCTGATGATCCACCCAGTCCTCCAGCGTATTCCACCCACCTCCTCCGGTGTTGAATGTTGACGAATACTGAGGAGCTATATTGGAATAATAGAAGACCTGCTTATTGGTTGCAACTGAAGATGTCCGTTCACTTGAACCAAGCATATGCCCCTTATTACAGTCGCTGCCGGTGGTTTTGGTATTATACTGAATGGACGACGGTATGGATGGATCAGCCCTATATGAATCATTTCGTCCAGACCCACCTGTGTACATGCTATGTCTTGGAGCTGCCACCCACACAGGACAATGATGCTCCGCACTGAAGCACACCGTATAGTTTCGTGCTGTCTTCCCTCCCGGTCCCCTCTCTCCTCCGGCACAGAAATGATGGGCATAATACAGATTCGGATCATTACTATCTATAAGGTACGAACCTGAAGATCTGTAATTTATAACAGGAAGCTCATACCATGCATATTTCCCACTGATTCCAGGAATCGGTTCTGGTTCTGGTTCCGGATCTGGTTCCGGGTCTGGTTCTGGGTCTGGTTCTGGGTCTGGCTCCGGATCTGTTCCAGATGACGCTACGGATCTACGGTACACGGTCACTTCCTTCTGACCTCCGTCATAGCATCTGAAGCAATTGGCAGATGCATTCCACTTAAGTATTCTTGAAGTATATGAAGCATTGACAATCCTTATGTTTCCATTATCATACGACACGCTCCACAAGTAGGTCTTCGTAGAAGAAGATGGAGCAGAAAGCGTCTTATGCAGAGCATTGGAATTGGACTTAAGACCAAGATAACCATATCCGGGATGAAAAATGCTGTAATAGTCACCGACCTTCTCAAAAACCATCTTGTATTTATCAGCATCAGCTGCTGGAATACCATCCGACGTCAATTTGGAATAAAGGTCGATGGAAGAGCTGCCCTTATCTTCACTAGCCCATGTATTGAACGTCTTGACGGAAGTCGAAGTTGAATAGGTTATAAGGTATTCCCCGGTCCAGTCGTCATAGTTCTGACTGACCCTGGTATAATAGACTTCATCAGACTGCCACTGCAAGCCGGACACAGTGCCTATATGATTGATGCAGCCAGGCTCAAGTGTAAGGGTTCTGGTGACTTTCCTGGAAGCTTGTCCCTGCGGGCCTTCAAAAATGAACTCAAGACCTTCAGAATATTCTCCGGGAATCATGGCGACATAATAGACACCAGGTTGCAATCCAGCATCTGAAACAAGCTTCACAGAAGAACCGGTGTCAGTGTCAGCAACAGCAACCGGCTTTTCCAGAGAGCAGTCAGCCAGAAAATCACCACAAATGGGCTCTCCAGCATTTGTCTTTATCTCCACAGAGGTTATGTCTCCGGAGTCCTGGCCGATGGTAAAGCTGACAAGACCCAGAATATTATGGAATTGGAAACATCTCTGAGAATCATCTGTAGACGAGACTGTGAGATTCAGGCCTGAGGCAAATGAACCTGAGACCGCGGTCTGGGTCTGTGGAAGACTCATCTGAACAATCTCCCCGGCCCATTCTATCACAGCAGATGCAGGATAGGCGGCATAGTAATGCTCTGACTGTTCGACCTTGCCTCGGAATACAGCTTCAGGTGAATCCACCTCAATATCAGCAACAAACGGCGACTCCGCCCCACATAAAGAAATCTCATCTCCCGGCTCCCAATAAACTTTCGTGCCATCAGAAAGAACGGTTCTGGTCTCTGAATCAACCGCAATGGCTCGAAAAGACATATCGACCTTCACGGCAGAGCCCGCTCCCGGCTCGGATGTACATGACACAGATAATCCTGCAATTATAATGGCCGATAACATTATTTCAAAAAAGCGCCTCATAACCTATCCTCCAAATATATCTGACCAAGAATCATCCTTATTGAACTCATCTGTCCCGCCACCTAGACTGGAACAGAGAATTCCTTCTGCAATGACGAAGATTTCTTCCATTGCCGGTGTTTCATAACATATCATGACTGCATCTGTTTAAACGCACAAATATAGCAAAAAGAGGTCACCTGGACAAAAAGACATAAAAAAGCCACCCTCCCCACATGGAAAAGGTGGCTTATATGATGAAGAGGCGTACTAAAACGAGTCAAAGGATGACCACGACGAATTTCTTTCGACTGCGGTTTCAATATTATCCGGCAGATTTACGAAGAAATCAAAACCGGTATATTTCTCGATTTCATCCACTGACACCGCATAATTGGTGTAGCTGTCAGAATAGGTCCGATGCTCAAACCAGAAACCGATTGTCTGAGCGGAGATGACTGTTGAGCCAGACATCCTGACCTTCAGTGCCACTTTATAAAAATAATTCGGAACAGCACAACGTTGCGAACTATTTTTACCAGGAGTAGTGTAGCTGACTGACTTGCTTTCTCCAACCTTGTTCAGTACAGAACCGGTGACAATATAGATTGTCTGAGACTTCGCTTCACCCTGCAAGGCAGCCTCGAGTTCCTGCCAGATTCCGCCATTGAAGTGATCCTGAATCTGCGGAACGGAATTGGTCACATAAAAGGTCTGCAGCTGCATGGCCTTTATTCCATTTCTCGATGCATTCGGAATCACATGGCCGCGAGAGTAATTGCCGGAATAGCTGCCGGAACACAAATCCGGCTGGCTGCCCTCTGCGAACTGATCATTGTAACTCCAATTAGACGGACGTGAGAGATTGCCCATATGCTTTGCAGAAAGCGGATATGCTGCCCATAACGGGTGGTAATTGTTCTTATCATATAGATAAGTATAATTACGCTCTCCATCTACATACAATGTATGACATTCATACTGGCTGCCTGATTTCCCGCTCGGGAGCTCCAGCCAGTCCTGATCGACTGCCGGAGCCACCGTTGCAGGCTCATCATCGTCCGGTTCCGTAGGCTCATCACCCCCGGCGCCGCCGCCGGATGGGTTTCAGTTTGTATAAGTTACCTTCAAGTTCTTTAATCGAGCCTGAGCTGTAAGTGAAAAAGTAAACGAATCCGCCGGACCTGGAAGTTCAATAGTATAAACATTACCCGCTACTGTTGGAGTAATACCAGCGCCAGTCAACGAATTTAGCAAAGCCGTCTTATACTTTGCAGTTCCATCACTCTCAAATTCTATCTTGACTATCTGCTCATCCTCTTTAGCCATATTAATTGTAACTGTAGAACCTTGATATAATCTCACCGGATTAGCATAGTCTGCAACATTATTTGAAGAACTTGCCTTATCATTAGTAAATACTATTCCATTCTGCTCCCAAACCTGCTTTTCTCCAGAGAAAGAAGTTCTATTTGCTTTATCTGTAAATGAAAGTTCTGCTTCATATGTTATCTCATCACCTCCGTTAGGATCAACCCAATAGCATACGGTTGATGTGACTGCAGACTGCGGCTTTCCGGATTCAACAGCAATAGCTCTTACTGTTACGGTTTCATGTATTGTAAACGCAGAAGAATATACTGACGAAGAGGTTGTCGGATCTTCGCCGTCAGTTGTATAATAAACTGTTGCTCCAGGTGCTGAAGTAATCGTCACTATATTATTTTCACAAGTAACAACAGGGGCTGGACAAGATGCTTTGTGAGAATCATAATATGCAGGGCCTCCTACTTGAGCAGTACCATTAAAATCAGCACGAGTTCCAATAAGGGTAACGACATCACCTTCTTTCAGACCCAATGATGCAAACGATTTATCATTAGAATCTGTCTTAGCACTTGTCAAACCATATACATATACCGAACCTGTTTCATCTACAAGATCGAAATTACCGTATGTGGTATTATTCAGATTTGCTATTACACCTGTCAGTTCATACCAAACGTGAGCATCAACCTCAGCTGCCAGGAATGCAGTCACAGTTGTCTCACCCATCATAGTATCCTCCGGAGCCTCTCCTACAACGTGGCTGACATAAAGAGCATTCTCCATCTGAGGGGTACCGTTATAAGAGGTTCTCTGTCCCTTAACAGTTACGATATCTCCTTCCTTAAGTTCCATATCAGTATATACGTAACTACCATCAGCATCTACAAGACCATAAATATACACAGTTCCGGTCTCATCAGTAATATCAAAATTACCATAATCTGAGCTTTCCACGGATGTTATTGTTCCTGTAAGCTGATATACCTGCTCACTCTCTTCTGCAGCAATAAAATCAGCTATTGTTACAGTCTTCGGTTCCTCAGGCTGTACTGGTTCCTGATTACCGCCACCTTCACCTTCAGTATATGTAACTGTCACCGCATAAGCTCTTGCCTGTGCCGATAATTTCTCGTATGTAATAGTATTAGTTGTTCCATCTACCTCAAGGGAAGATAAAGGTGTCACGTATTTTTCATCAAGTCCCGTACAATCAAATTCCAGTGCAAGGATATTACCAGGAGCAGAAATTGTTATATTTGAGCTCTTGTAGAAGCGAGCCGGATTAGAAAAATCACCCACATTAGATGTTGAAGAACCCTTTTCATTAGTGAATGTGATACCATTCTCGACCCATACCTGATGATCAGTATCGTATTCGGTTCTCTTGCTCTTGTCGTCAAAAGTTAATGTCGCTTTGACAACACCTTCAGGCAGAGGAGCCTCAACCTTATCATACTTAAACTTCAAAGTCTTAATCTTACCAGCGTGGAATGTCACTTCCTCAGTGATTGTAAGGCGCTTCTCATAACCGTTTACAGTGAGTCCGAGTTCACCTTCAGCTTCTGCAGTGAATGGCTTGACAGCAAGATAAAGAGTGGCCTTTTCTCCCTTTTTAAGCGGAGTACCGTTTTTAACACTCACATTGGCTATATTCTTCACATAATCATCGCCACTATCTATATAATCTGGTTCACCATCTTCAAAAGTTATATAGAAAGAGCCCACAATTGATTGATCTGCTTCGAACGAAGCAGTCTTCACAGTTAAAGGTGAGTCTGTAACATTCTCAACTTCAATTGCAATGACAGATGAAAGGTGCTCCATTGTGATGGCAGGAGTCTTATCGCCGGCAACAGCTTTTGATATACCGTAAAGAGGACATACAGAGCCCTTAAGAGCGGCCATGTTGTCATAACCATCCTGCGTCAGACCTTTAGAATGGCCGACATACGCCCATCCTGCAGTACCATCAGCCGGGCTTGTCTTCTGCTCAGCATAAGGATAGAAAGCATACCAGTCATAAGTTGCTTCCGCCTTAAGAGAACCTCCGAGTTCTCCAATAAAACGTCCAGAAGCCAGATCCGCCTCAGCGATCTCAAATCTTCCGTCATTCACATATGCCTCACTACCAGCCTCTGCATGAAAAACATTGATAGAGTCTGCGGCAGTCCATTTAGTAGACATTCCTTCATTAGCAGTCTTTGTGTCGACTGTGCATGCAATGATTTCAAAAGTACCGTTTACAGATGGCTCCTGAACGGGATGTTCCATCTCTTTTGCACAGTTTGTGAGAGTGAATGCCGCTGCGAGCATAACTCCCATCGAGAATAGATTTTTCTTCATAATTACTTTTCTTTTAAGGAGTTAATACTAAAATTCCAAGATATCATCATTATCGGTTTCCCAATCCTTGATACCGAAATTATCGACACCAAATCCGCTTGCACAAAGCAGACCTTCGCTCTGAATCTCGAGCATTTTCAACGCAGGAGCTTCATAGGAAGCCACTGCAGTTCCTGATAAATTCTTAATGGTCATAATTATTGTAAATATTTAATATGTTTGTTTCCTAACTAATAAAGCATAATATCTTGCAAAGGTACTGATATTACCTGGGGATTACAAATATTTGAAGATAAAAAAGGTCGGAATATTTTCATGCTCCGACCTCACACAAATATATCAAATATTCTATTCCGGCAGAACGAAGGCCACAAACTCCCCTTTGGCAAGAAAATCTCCCTGGCCGGCACAGACCGAAACAATTTTTCCGGAAACCGGGGAAAAACCTCTTCCATACCATAATACGTCTGGACATATGCCATCGGTTCACCCTCATTGACCTTGGCACCGACAGCCGGAGCCGAAGACACATCGTCAACATCGATCTGCCACAGCATCTGTCCCTTGACCGGAGCCTGTACAGGAACCGCTGCAGGATGCTTCTCCATTATCGCCTCCACATCAAGCTTCGGCATTTCCACCACCGGCCTTGTCACCACAATCGGTGCGCCGGCCTTTGCCCTGGCATCCTCCAGATCCTTATTGAAACGTTCCTTTGCAACGCCGCTTCTGTAATCACGGTATTGTCTTTCATGCATTGCCAGTTCGAAGAGTTCCTCATCATCCTGTCCGCAGTCCCATCCCTCTTCCCGCATCATCTGACGGAACCTTTCAAGTTCGTTCGGGAATGCATCCTGAGGATTACCTTCGTAGAACTCCAATCCTTTTTCTTTCGCCAAGGCAACAATCTCAGGAGCAAGTTCACCAGGAAGCTTACCCATCTTGCCGAGTATCATGTTCCATGTATCCTTATCAATGGTAGTCCAGCGAGGCAGACCCTTGAGTGTATTCATGAGGTTCATCAGTGCGGTATTCTTGACATACTGACTGAATGGTGTCACCAGAGGCGGATATCCAAGACGCGGCCAGACATACTCAACCTCCTGGAAAAGCATCACCATCAATTGGTCCAAAGTCAGTTCAGCCTTTCCCTGGGCACGGAGTGAAGCATTGATGGCTCCGTGGAAACCCTTCAGATCGGCCATCATCGAACCCATCATTCCACCCGGAAGACCACATCCGACCAGAAGCGAACTCATATGGGAGTTATTCGGATCAATCCAATATCCAAGAAAATCGTCAATGAATTTCTGAGTCAGAGCCCTGACCTCCATATAGGCATTCATATTCAGATCCTTGACCTTGAAGCCGTCCGCCTTGAGCATTTCCCTGATAGTAATCACATCAGGATGGACTTTACCCCACGAGAGCGGTTCTACAGCCACATCCAGATAATCCGCTCCGGCTCTTGCCACTTCAAGCATGGAAGCAGGAGAAAAACCGGGACCGGAATGGCCATGATACTGAACCGCGATATGAGGATATTTCTTCTTGATCTGACGGACCAGTTCTCCCAGGAATGTAGGTCGGCCGATTCCTGCCATATCCTTCAGACATATTTCATCACAACCATATTCCACGACCTTATCTACCACTCCCATATAATACTCAACCGTATGAACCGGTGAATTGGTGATTGACAGGGCCACCTGAGATATCATACCAGCCTTTTTGGCATACTCGACACTGAGACGAAGATTGCGGTGATCATTCAGTCCGCAGAATGAACGTGAAATATCAGTGCCTTGAGCCTTCTTTACCTTATACATCAGTTCCCTCACATCAGCCGGAACAGGATTCATCCTCAATGCATTGAGACCTCTTTCAAGCATATGGGTCCGGATCCCGGCCTTATGAAAAGGTGCCGTCCATTCACGGACTGCCTTATTAGGATTCTCGCCAAAAAGGAGATTGACCTGTTCGAATGCTCCACCATTGGTCTCCACACGGTCGAAACAACCCATATCAATAATTGCCGGAGCGACCTCCTTAAGCTGAGATACAGTCGGAACATATTTACCGGATGACTGCCACATATCTCTATATACAAGAGAAAATTTGATTTCACGTCCCATAACGAAGAAAGTATTACGTATCTGACAAATATAAGTAAAGTTTGTGGAATATCACATAATCAACAGCAACGCAATCATTTCATCATGCATAATGCATGCTCAGCGACAGGGGCAGGAATAGCCTGAAGAAGCTGCACATCTACAAATTATTGCAAAATAATGTTGCAGGATTAAAAAAAATACGTATATTTGCAGTCCTTAAACCAACATGGTGCCCATAGTTCAGTTGGTTAGAGCGTCAGATTGTGGTTCTGAATGTCGTGGGTTCGAATCCCACTGGGCACCCAAAGAAGAAGCCATTCGGCTTCTTCTTTTTTTATATGGATTCCCTATCATCTCGAGCGACGTTTTGGAACTCCGGCGACGACAGATCAAGCACTGCGGGCGGCTCGGCCAAAGGGCCGTCCTCGTGCTTGACTGATGCCGTCCTATTTTAATCCCAGCTTCCGCTCGAGGGAGGCACGGCACCATGCCTACTGCTGCCAAGTTGAGCAGCATTGGGCACGGTGCATAATGTGTAAATAATTAATATTCAACAATATGCATAAAGTGGAGTGTGCCTGACACTGCCTGTCCTGGCAGCCTTGGGCACACCTTTTCAATTTAGGTTTAATATGACTGCACAGAGGCGGAGACTGCGGGCAAAATGACTGGAAAAGTGCTCTTGGTACCAACGTTTCTGTGAGCACCACGGGCAGAAACTTGGGAAAAGTGCTCTCGGTACCAGCGATTTGGTGAGGACTGAGGGCAGAAACACGGGAATAGTGCTCTTGGTCGCATCACTTTGGTGGGGACCGCGGGCAGAAACACTGCAAAAGCGATCTTGGTCCCAGCGTTTTGATGAGGACCGCGGGCAAAAACACTGCAAAAGTGCTCTTGGTCCCATCATTTTGATAGGGACCGCGGGCGGAAAGGCTGGGAAAGTGCTCGTGGTCCAAGCGATTTGGTGAAGACTGCGGGCAAAAACACTGGGAAAGTGCTCTCGGTCCCATCATTTTGATAGGGACCGCGGGCGGAAAGGCTGGGAAAGTGCTCTCGGTCCAAGCGATTTGAGGGGTGTCAAGAGCGGTTTCGCTATTTTTTGCAGTTGGTCAGTTGTCTCTTAAAAAAATTCCGAATATCACGCATCATTGCCATAACAATCACTATATTTGAGGAATCACTAATGACCAAATCACCATGAGCAAGACCGGACTACTCCTTAAATACGTTACAGTCATGGCATTGTTTTCCGTCTGCTGTACTATCTATGCAGAGAATGACAATAAAAGCATTTGCATCGACAAAGGGAGGCAATTGTTTGTCGACGAGTATCTTATAGAAAATACCGACCTTGAAAGAAAAGTTCATCGGGCAGAAAAGATCGGAAAGATAATGGAAGCCGAAACAGAACTCGAGATGGGAAGAGGAGTATCGAACCCCGGTACCATATTGAATGACGGAGGAGTATGGTGGGATCCTGAAGACGAAATCTTCAAGATGATATATCAGGCCGGATGGCTTCACACACTTGCATATGCTGAGAGTCATAACGGCATCGACTGGGTACGTCCTGAACTCGATGTGGAACCAGGCACAAACAGAATTCTTACGGACATTACTCCCGATTCATCCACGATGTGGCTTGATCATGAGGAGAAGGACCCTCAACAGAGATTCAAAATGTTCGTCCGTCCTCCTATAACCCACCCCGGACATGAGGGAGAAATCCTCAACGGATGGTGTCTGACTTCACCTGACGGCATACATTGGAACAACAAGGTAAAGACCGGAATCTGCGGAGACAGAAGCACCATATTCTATAATCCATTCTCATCGAAATGGATATTCAGCATCAGAAATTACGGATGGCTTGGAGGCGGAAAGGGCGATCTTCCCATAGGACGCTACCGAAGGATAATGGAGACGGGAAAATTCATGGAAAACACATATTGGGAACGCGAGGAACCGGAATTCTGGATGGGAGCGGAAAATTGTGAACCTGATCCATATATAGGAGATGTACCTCAACTATACAATTTTTCTGCTGTACCATACGAAAGCATAATGATTGGAATAAGGGAGATACTTGTGGGTCCAGACAACGAAAAATGTTCACAAACAGGAGCCCCGAAGGTAACAGATCTGATGATAACCTATAGCAGGGATGGTTATGACTGGAATTTCACCGACAGCAAGGCGTTCATAGCCGCTTCAAGATACGAAGGTGCATGGGACCGCGGATATCTTTCTCCTTCCGGAAGCATCTGCGGCATAGTCGGGGATAAACTTTGGTTCTGGTACAGCGGATATGAAGGAAGGCCGGAGAACAAGCCTGAAACTTCAGGAAAAGACCACGGATATGCAGCCCCGCTTCTGGGCATGTATGACAAAGGTGCCATCGGCCTGGCAGTTTTGAGAAGAGACGGATTCGTATCCTACTCTGCTGGGACACGACAAGGCGAACTTCTGACCAAGCCACTCTGCTTTTCCGGCAGGAACATGTTTGTGAATGTTGATTGCCCGGAAGGGGAACTTCTCGTGGAAATCCTTGACGCAGAAACAATGGAGCCGATACCGGGTTTCAGTATCGACAGATGTGTTCCAATAAGTGACGACAAGACATTGACAGAAATCCGTTGGAGGGGCAAGAAGGATCTTAGGGACTTGATTGGCAAGAACATACGTTTCAGATTCCGGTTGACTGACGGAGACCTGTATGCTTTCTGGGTAAGTCCGGACAGCAATGGTGCAAGCCACGGATACAACGCCGCAGGAGGCCCTGGCTTTAAGGGTGGGACCGACACAGTAGGCAAGGGCAGCTATCGGAATGGCGATGTCAGGAAGATTTCCCGACTCATCCTTCGGCCTAGCTCGTTATAGGCATGCCGCTTGAGTGCTAGCGAAAGAAATGAGTCGCCCGGAATGATACAGACCGCTCGGGAGAGTTTTTGAAAATTCTCTTCCGAGCGGTCTGTGATTATTGTATACTTCAACTGTATTACATCATGCCACCCATACCTCCTGCTGGCATTGCAGGAGCAGCCACAGGCTCAGGAATGTCTGCAATTGCACATTCTGTAGTAAGGAACATGCCGGCAACTGAAGCGGCATTCTCCAATGCAACACGTGAAACCTTGGTAGGATCGATGACACCAGCCTCAAACATGTTCACATACTCATCTGTACGTGCATTGTAACCGAAGTCAGCCTTTCCTTCGCGGATCTTATTGATGATGACACTGCCCTCAACACCGGCATTGGCAGCAATCTGACGGAGTGGCTCTTCAATTGCACGGGCAACGATGTGGATACCTGTAGTCTCATCCTCGTTCACTCCCTTAAGGTCCTTGATTGCCTCTGATGCACGGATATATGCAACTCCACCACCTGGTACGATTCCTTCCTCAACGGCAGCACGAGTTGCACTGAGAGCATCCTCTACCCTATCCTTCTTCTCCTTCATCTCAACCTCAGTAGCAGCACCCACATAAAGTACGGCAACACCGCCTGCAAGCTTACCGAGACGCTCCTGGAGCTTCTCCCTGTCATAGTCAGAAGTAGTAGTCTCAATCTGCTTACGGATGAGTTCTGCACGTTCACGGATAGCATCCGCATCACCGGCACCATTCACCACGGTTGTGTTGTCCTTTGTCACAACCACCTTCTCAGCCTTACCGAGCATATCCGGAGTCGTATTCTCAAGAGTGAAACCTCTCTCTTCTGAGATCACCATACCGCCTGTGAGGATAGCTATATCCTGAAGCATTTCCTTACGACGGTCACCGAAGCCCGGAGCCTTGACTGCTGCGATCTTCAATGTGCCACGGAGCTTGTTCACCACAAGAGTAGTCAGAGCCTCACCATCAACATCTTCAGCAATGATAAGGAGTGATTTTCCCTCACGTGCGATAGGCTCGAGAACCGGAAGAAGATCCTTCATTGTCGACACCTTCTTATCTGTGATAAGGATATACGGTGTATCCAGAACAGCTTCCATCTTATCGCCGTTTGTCATGAAGTATGGAGAGATATAGCCTCTGTCGAACTGCATTCCCTCAACGACCTTGACTTCGGTGTCAGTTCCCTTTGCCTCCTCAACTGTAATGACTCCGTCCTTCTTTACCTTGGACATTGCATCAGCGATGAGCTTACCTATATAATTATCATTGTTTGCTGAAATTGTTCCAACCTGCTCAATCTTCGCATAATCCTCGCCTACTTCCTGACTCTGCTCACGAAGATTCTCCACAACTGCTGCAACTGCCTTGTCGATTCCTCTCTTGAGGTCCATAGGATTGGCTCCTGCTGCAACATTCTTCAGACCAACATTGATGATGGCCTGTGCCAGCACTGTTGCTGTAGTAGTACCGTCACCAGCCTGCTCATTGGTCTTGGAAGCAACTTCCTTCACCATCTGGGCACCCATGTCAGCAAACTGATCCTCAAGCTGGATCTCCTTTGCGACAGTCACTCCATCCTTCGTAACCTGAGGTGCACCGAACTTCTTGGCGATCACCACATTACGTCCTTTAGGTCCCAATGTAACCTTTACTGCATCAGCAAGAGCATCCGCACCTTCCTTCATCTTGGCACGGGCATCAACATTGAATTTAATATCTTTTGCCATAATTTTTCCTGTTTAAATTAAAGTATTGCCAGAATGTCAGACTGCTTCATAATGAGATAGTCCTTTCCATCAACCGAAACTTCTGTTCCGGCATATTTGCCGTAGATGACAACGTCACCTACCTTAACTTCCATAACTTCGTCCTTCTTTCCAGGACCAGCCGCAACGACTGTTCCCTGCTGTGGTTTCTCCTTTGCTGTGTCAGGAATATAAAGTCCTGAAGCTGTCTGAGTCTCAGCCGCCTTAGGCTCGATAACGACTCTGTCTGCCAATGGTCTTATCATGATTCTTAAAATTATAATTGATTATTTATCTTCGTTCATATCCGCGGACTGATTCCGCAGACCGGGGAACAATCAGACAAAGAAAATGCCAGTCCCGAAGAACTGACATTTTGTCATATACCGTAGATTCTATTTCACGCCGAACGAATAGATACAGGTGTGAGAATACGGATGCCTAGGTTTCACAATTGTGCAAGGGAAGTCAGGATGATTCGGTGAATCAGGGAATTTCTGAGTCTCAAGAGCAATTGACTCACGATAGCCATGCGGCTTTCTGTATTTTCCTTTCACTGTACCGTCAAAGAAGTTTCCTCCATAGAACTGAAGACCAGGCTGGTCTGTCCACACCTCCATATAGCGTCCCGAAGCCGGCTCATACACGGAAGCTGCCAGTTCTATACCGTTTTCCGTCTGGCGGTCAAGCACCCAGTTATGGTCATATCCCATTCCGTTCTTGAGCTGCTCATTCTCCACCTCCAGATCCTGACCGATAGGCTTTGCCGTACGGAAATCGAAAGGAGTTCCGGTAACATCCATTATCTCACCTGTCGGGATAAGCACTTCATTTACCGGTGTCATGCCAGATGCATTGATCTGAAGGATATGATCATTGATGGTACCATTGCCTTCTCCCTTGAGATTGAAGAATGAATGATGGGAAAGATTCACATGAGTAGGCCTGTCACACTGGGCATAGTACTTTACACGGAAGGTATTGTCATGATTGAGAGAATATGTCATCATTATTATGAGGTTGCCAGGCTTCCCTTCTTCTCCATCCTTATGATAATATGACATGGTAATCAGGGAGTCAGAGAGATGATCCACGTCCCAAACGACCATATCAAGGCCCTTCAATCCACCATGAAGCGTCTGTCCATTATCATTCTTTGGAAACTCGAACACCTCACCATCAATAGAATATGTACCATCAGCTATTCTATTTGCATAAGGTCCTACAACGGCACCAAGGAAACGCTCTCCCGGATTGTTGACATAGTCATCGATCTTCTTGTAGCCGAGAACCACATCCTCATAATTTCCGTCGCGGTCGGGAACCCACAGATTCACGACCCTGCCACCGAAGTTCGTGACCTGCATAGTAAGGTCTCCTGCCTTCAGAGTGTAAAGAGCTACCTGCTTGCCATCCACCTCTGTTTCAAATTTAGAAGGCTTGATAAGTTTTACAGAACCTTCACCTGCACAAGATGCAATAATCAGCATCACTGCAAAAAAACCGATAATCCGTTTCATTTCTTTATAATATTATTAAATCATTAGTCCATTAATGGGAGATTCAGCCTGAAATGCCAAAGAATGACTCCTACTGACACCGAGACATTCAGCGAATGTTTCGTTCCGAACTGCGGTATCTCGAGAGACATATCAGAAAAATCTACGACATCCTGATCTACACCTGACACCTCGTTTCCAAATACAAGTGCATACTTACGATCCCTCTCCGGCCGGAACGTATCCAACATCACTGACCCTACAGTCTGTTCCACACTCACAATAGTATACCCCTGCTCCTTCAAGCTCCTGACAGCATCCATTGAAGTCCTGGCATATTCCCATGGGACACTCATTTCCGCTCCCAAAGCCGATTTGTGAATTTCGGCAGAAGGAGGCTGGGCACATATGCCACACAGCCACACCTTATCTACACGGAAAGAATCTGCTGACCTGAATGCTGATCCTACATTATGTGCACTTCTTATGTTATCCAAGACCATAACAAGGCCAGACTCAGGCAGTTCCTTATATTCTTCAGTACTGACCCTTCCCAGTTCAATATTCAAAAGTTTCCTATTGCCCATATCCAGAAGGAAAAAGTTATCAACAACAAAGATAAGACATTCTTTAAAAACAAAAAAATGATTATTTTTGCCATCCTTAAACGACTAGACATGAAACAAGATCTTCAAATTTTCAATCTAATCAAAAAAGAGGAAGACAGACAGACTTCCGGTATTGAACTCATAGCATCCGAGAACTACGTCAGCGAACAGGTTCTTGAAGCCTTGGGGTCCATTTGCACAAACAAGTACGCAGAAGGATATCCTGGAGCCAGATACTATGGAGGATGTGAGATTGTCGATCAGATCGAACAGCTTGCAATTGACCGTCTCTGCGAACTTTACGAAGCCGAATATGCTAATGTTCAGCCACATTCAGGTGCCCAGGCGAACATGGCGGTAATGATGGCATGCCTCAAACCAGGTGAAACATTCATGGGACTGGACCTCGCACACGGAGGACATCTGACACATGGATCTCCAGTAAATATGTCAGGAATCCTTTATAATGCAGTAGCATATGGTCTTAGCGAAACAACAGGCATGATAGATTATGAGCAGATGGAGGCAAGAGCCCTGGAGTTCAAGCCAAAGCTGATCATAGGTGGTGCTTCGGCCTACTCAAGAGAATGGGACTATGCAAGAATGAGGGAGATTGCCGACAAGGTAGGAGCTATACTTTGGATCGATATGGCCCATACAGCTGGACTTATTGCTGCCGGACTTCTCAGCAACCCTGTAAAATATGCACATATAGTAACCTCAACAACACATAAGACCCTCCGTGGACCTCGTGGAGGTATCATCTTGATGGGCAAGGACTTCGACAATCCATGGGGACTCACTACTCCAAAGGGTGTAGTAAAGAAGATGTCTCAGATCCTCAACTCAAGCGTCTTCCCAGGCGTTCAAGGCGGTCCGCTCGAACATTGCATCGCAGCAAAGGCCGTATCGTTCTACGAAGCACTTCAGCCTGAATTCAAGGAATACCAGAAGCAGGTGGTTTCCAATGCCGCAGCCATGGCAGACGCCTTTGTATCAAGAGGATACAAGATCGTTTCCGGAGGAACAGACAATCATCTCATGCTGATTGACCTCAGGACGAAGTTCCCTGAACTCACAGGCAAGGTAGCTGAAAAGGAACTTGGCAAGGCTGACATAACTGTCAACAAGAACATGGTTCCGTTTGACTCACGTACTCCATTCCAGACATCCGGAATCAGAGTCGGAACTCCTGCCATCACTTCAAGAGGTTTTGTTGAAAAGGACATGGAGACCATCGTAGGCCTCATTGACCAGATTCTTGCAAATGCGGCTGCACACCTCGACCTTATTGCAGGAAAGACCGAAGATGGTCGTGAGGAATATGAAGAAGTTATCGCATCAGTGAAGAAGCAGGTGCGCATGAAGACCACCGGCATGCCATTGAACAGATACTGATGGAACTGCTTATCCTGGTAGACAACGCACCACATCCTCATGACGGGACATTGTCATCTGAACATGGCCTGTCTGTTCTGATCAAAAGAGACAACGGAGAAATTGTGCTATGCGACACCGGAAGAAGTAACACATACAGACATAATATGGAAAACCTCGGCCTGAACATCAAGGATGTCAGCCGGGGTTTTCTTTCTCACGCCCACAATGACCATTCCGGTGGACTTGCAGATTTCCTCACCCACAACAAGACCGCACCGGTTTATTTATCAAGAAAAGCAATCGGGAGGAAATACTTTTCCACAAGGCACAAAGGAGGAGTAAAGGACTTGAGCATGGATCCGTCGGTTGCCAGTGAATGGGGCAGCAGATTGATAGCCATGGATGCATCCGCATGGATCGATGACGACACTGCTATAGTATTCAATGCCTGCAGGAAGTATAGTCTCCCATCAGGAAACCGTTTTCTGAAGACTGGTCCTGAGTCAGAAGATATTGATGACGATTTCTGTCATGAGATGTCATTGGTGTTCAAGACCAAGGATGGCCTTGTCATCATATCTCCATGCTCCCACAACGGTGCGGCTAACATAATATGTTCATGCAGGGAGTTCACCGGAATCCAAGACATAAAGGCCTTCATCGGAGGTCTGCATATTACCGAGGGGCCCGATATGGAAAAAGACGTGGAGTCATTCATATCGGATATCTGCAAAACAGCTCCGCGGACCAGGATCATAACAGGGCACTGTACATGTGAGGGAGCAAAAAAAATCCTGCGTGAAAGCGGAGTTGAAATTTCCTTCTTCCACACAGGATTCAGTATTATCCTATAGAACCGATCAGATGACCTCTATATCTGAAGTCTGCAGCCATCCCTGACGGCCATCAGCAAGTTCAATGTTATTCCACGAGCCTACTTCATCGATTATCTTTACCTTTGTTCCTTCATGAAGGATGAAAAGGTCCTGAGAGGCTTCAGCAGAAGGTGAACTCTTTACCGATATAACCGGCCTCATTATGATGGCGTCATCTCTTTTCATATAGTCATTCTTCTGCCACATCGAGAAACTGATTGCAAAGACAGATATGATCAATGTGACTATTCCGGCGAAGAAACCTGTCCTCCTTCCAGCCACTGTAGGAGCAAGAAGGAAAAGAAGAAGCAAAGCAAGTGTCAGTGCCAGAAAGACGATAAACACAACAGCCCACGAATCAGAGTCAAGAACCCAGCATAGGTCTCTCATCCATGTCTTCAGAATAAGTTCCGGTACCGGGTCTATCCTATCCTGAATCATGGATTCAAGAAGTTCCAGATTGTATCTGGCATCGGAATAAGAAGGATCCAGTTTCAAGGCACGCTCGTAATAAAGTATGGCCATCGGAACATTCCCCTCCTTATAGAATGCATTTCCCGTGTTACAATAAAGGGCGGCTGACTCAAGCCCTGCAGAAGATATCATCATATAATCGGAAGAAGCATCTTCGAATCGTCCTTCTGAATATGCAGCATTTGCAGAATTCCAAAGCGAGTCAATATATGCGTCATTTCCTGCATAAGATGACATAGGAAGAAGCATCAATGCCACGATTACAAGGACGGCACGAGAGCCGGATGTCTTTTTATCCTTCATATTGGAATCAATTGTCGAAATCACATCCAAGGCTGCATCATAATGGGCAGCCATCGCTTCATGTCCCGATGACGGAGAATAACGGGCAAACTCACACGCATCAAGAATGCTGACAAACCTCTCGACATCGGAAGCCGCAACAGACCTTTCAGACAGCATTTCAGCAATATTGTCTTTGGACAGTTCTCCTGAAGGCACATTGAGTTTGTCAGACACGAATCCCAGAAGAGCCTTATGAAGTTCCTCATAGAAAGCTGTGTAAAGATTCTCTTTCAGGAATGAACCGGCAAGACGCAGTCTCTTCATAGCCATCTTGGTTGCCTTTCTGTTCTTTGTACCCGCCACATCAGCACGCCTTGCCGCAATCCTGCGCAGGAGCAGCCAGCATACGGCTGCAATTAAAAACAAAAGCACAACTATGACCCAGAACATGGCTGAACCGACAAAATAACTGCCTTTTGCCGCCAATGCAGGACTCTTCACATTTATATACCTGACGTCGCTACCCAGATTCTTCACATCCTTTCTGGAAACTCCTGGAACGACAACTGATGCAGTTTCAGTTTCCTGACCTTTCAGAACTACAAGTGGAATCGGAGAAGTGGAAAGCGTAACATAACTCTTGGTATTGACATCATAGTAAGAGTACTTAACCGGTTCTATGATAAAGTCACCATGGCTGCGAGGAATGAAAGGAAACTCATAATATTTCGTTCCTGACAGACCGTTCTTGTCTATCTTTTCAGAAGTCTTCGTATCATATACTTCCATATCAAGAGGGAACTGTACCTTTGGAGCCTCAAGCAGACTCACGTTGCCCCTTCCAGACACTGTGATGAGAAGCGAAGCTGCCTCGTGCGTTTTCAATGTATCCTTTGATACTTTGGCTGAAATAGAGAAAGTTCCCACTCCGCCGCCAAAAGATGCAGGAGCACCGGCAGGAAGACCGGAGACATTGACCCTTACCGGCTTGGAAACAACTCTTTTCCTGACGGTCCTGTAGTCATCAAAGAACCCGTCAAAAATACTGCTGCCGCCTGAAGATACTCTTATATTGATCAGACATACAAGCTCAGCAGGATCAATGGTTATAGTACCCTGCTGCTGCGGTATAAGAAGAAACTTTCTCAATACTGCAGCATTGTAGATCTGTCCGCCGTAGGTCTCGCGTGAGAACTCAATATTTGTCGGGCTCTCTACTTCCTGACTCCAGAATCCGTTGAAAGACGGGAAATTAGCACTCTCAAATCCTGCAACATTAACCCTTTGGTATAATTTGACCGTCGCAGTAACAGGTTCCCCGACGACTACATTGCTACGACTTAAGGAAACATCCAGAAAGATATCTCCATCACCTACAGCTGACTGCTGTCTCTGAGACTGACTGCCGGTCTGAGCCTGCTGCGAATTTGATGAACCTTGCTGGGAGGACGATGCCACTACCTCGATCTGGACCTGCTCTGAAAAGATTTCCCTTCCCTTGACCTTGGCGGAAGCCTGAGGTACAGCAAACTTACCTGCCTTAACAGGTTTCAGAACATAGGTATAAGTCGTCTGTACTGACTTGGTTCTCTGGCCATTCACTATCTGCAGACTCGTAGAGCGTCCCTGCTGAGGTCCCCATAGAAGCTGGAAATCCTCACTTGGAGTCCATGAGAAACCCGATGGAGAATTCTCTCCCTCAATGATGAAAGTGAGATTGAACTGCTCGTCCACTGAAACCACCCTATGGGTTTCCACCTTGATGGAAGTCTGTGCAAAAAGTCCTATTGCAGCAAACAGACCAAATAATATCAAATATAGTCGTTTCATACTTCGTTTTTACCAATTCTTGTCTTTCTGTCTGGACTTCAAAGCCGCAGCTTTTTCGCGATTCACCTTATCCTGTGTTTCCTTTTCCTTGGCCTGAATCGCCTGAAGCATCTGCTGTGCCGCCTGAGGGGTTATCTTCGGCTGCTGGTTCTGTCCCTGCTGATCCTGATTCCGGTTCTGATCCTGATTATCCTGATTGTTCTGATCATCGTTCTGATTCTGGTTCTCATTCTGATCCTGATCGTTCTGATTCTCATTCTGATCCTGGTTCTGGTCCTGCTGATCCTGATCATTTCCCTGATTCTGCTGGTTCTGCTGCTGATTCTTCAACATCTCTCTGGCATAGATAAAGTTCTCCTTTGCGTTCAGGTCATCCGGTCTTCTGATAAGAGACTGGGCAAAAGCCTCGACAGCAGTCTGATAGTCCTGCTGAGCGAGAGCGACATCTCCAAGATTATAAAAATAATCAGCTGCCTGTGGTGTCATCGGTGCAGAATCCTTGATCCGATCCAGAGTCTTTCTGGCCTGCTCCATGTCCCCAAGTCTGAATAAGGACGAAGCAAGATTATAATTTGCCGCCACAGATGTTGAATCCTTGACAAGAGCCTTGAGGTAATCTATTTCGGCTTCCTTGTAATTCTCCTTTCTGAAATCCCTGTTGCCACGACGGACATCCTTCTTGTCCACCTGAGCCGACAAGTCGGCTGATGCTGCAAGAAGAAGCACTATAGAAGCATATATATATAATGAATGTCTCATATCTTCAATATCCTTTAATATCAGTTGTCGCGTCTGAAAAGATGTTTTTTTGAACGACGGTCACCGATGAGCATCTCAAGCACGAAGAAGAAGAGTGCGATCGCAAAGAAATACATGAACTGCTCGTCATATTCTTCAAATACGATGGAACTGTATTTCTCATCCTCAAGTTTCCTGATGTCATCGATTACAGGATTCAGACCGAACTCACTGTTTCCAGCCCTCACATACACACCGTTTCCTTCTGCCGCTACATCCTGAAGCACTTTTTCATCCAGTCTGGTGACAACTATATTTCCTTCCTTATCCTTGAGAAGTTCTCCGTTCATAGGAATTGGTTTACCCTCTGGGGAGCCAACTCCGATCGTATATACCCTTATTCCGGCTTCTGCCGCCAGTTTTGCTGCCTCAACCGGATCATCCTCATGATTCTCACCGTCGGTAATCACGATTATCGCCCTGCTCTTTTCACTCTGAGCACTGAAACTTCTCATCGCAGTGTTGATGGCATCACCGATAGCAGTTCCTTGAATCGGAACTGAATCAGTAGTAATAGAATTCAGGAACATCTTTGCCGAGACGTAGTCAGTGGTGATAGGAAGCTGTACGAACGAGTTTCCTGCAAAGACTATGAGTCCGATCCTGTCCTCACGCAATTTATCGACAAGCCTGGATATAGCCAGTTTGGCACGTTCCAACCTGTTTGGCGAATAATCCTGTGCCAGCATCGAATTCGAGACATCAAGCACGATCATTATCTCCGCCCCCTTGGTTTCATGCGTCTTGAGCTTGGCACCGATCTGAGGTCTGGACAAGCCTATGACGAAAAAGAAAAATGCAAGAGAAAAGAATACAAGTCTGAGCCACACCTTGCTTCCGGAATACGAAGGCATCAGTTGTCTGACCAGTTTTTCATCACCGAATTTCCTGATACGCTTCCTTCTGATCTTCAAGATTATAGCCTGAACAAGAAAGAACACAGGTATAAGCAGCAGGAGAAGCAGATATTGTCCTTCAGCAAAATTTATCATGGCAACCTCCTTATTACAAACCAGTTCAACATAAGTTCAAGAAGGAGAAGCAGCAAAGCCGCCAAGGCATATTTACCGAACAGTTCCCTATAGACAGGAAAGCTGTCAATAGTTGTGCGGGCCTTCTCCATCTTGTTGATCTCACTATAGATTTCCGCCAGCTTTGTGTTATCCGTAGCCCTGAAATACCTTCCGCCAGTGGCATCTGCAATATCAGACAGAAGTTTTTCATCTATCTCCACCTTGACATTCTGCACCTCAACTCCCCATGGGGTCATCACTGGATACGGAGCCATGCCATTTGCTCCCACTCCAATGGTATAAACCCTTATCCCATAAGTCTTTGCTATTTCGGCAGCCATCTGGGGCGAAATCTCTCCCCTGTTGTTCACACCATCCGTCAGAAGGATCACCACCCTGCTCTTCGCATCGGAATCCTTCATTCTTGCCACTGCAGTTGCAAGACCGTTTCCTATGGCGGTACCGTCTTCTATGAGATCTGTCTGCACCTCCTTCATCAGATTGATCAGTGTCGCCCTGTCAGTGGTCAAAGGGCACTGTGTAAAGCTTTCACCCGCAAACACCACAATTCCCATCCTGTCGGAAGGTCGCTGTGAGATAAACTCTATCGCGATATCTTTCGAGGCACTGATGCGGTCCGGAGTAAAGTCACGTGCCAGCATACTGGTGGACACGTCCATTGCAAGCACTATATCAATACCTTCTGTATCAATCTTTTCAATCTCCTCCGAAGACCTTGGACGTGCAATCGCGACAATTATAAGCGAAAGTGCAGCAATACGGCATAGAAACGGAAGATGCCTGAGAACATTCATCAGACCGGTTCCACGTACCATCCAAGGCACTGAAGTGGAAACCCTCAGATGAGGATGCCTTTCCTTCAGTTCCAGATAGATGTAATGCAGTACCATCAGGAACGGTACTGCCAACAGCCATAAAAGTTTTGGATATTCAAAAAACATCTTTTACTCTCCTGTCTTTAACTATTCACTTCCTGCTCTTTGGCAGCTGAAGCTGCATCCTCTTCAACTTCAGCCTGATATGTAGAAGTGACAAAACGCACAGCAACCGGAAGAACAGAAGCATTGTCTTCATCAGATGCATAATATTTTGCAAACTTCACGAAATCGGCCCTCTCAAAAAGTTCCCTCACCTCGTCAAGAAGTTCCTTCGGAGCATCTGTCTTCTTCATATCATCGAAGATTTCAGAAGTCGTCATCTCCATCGCACCTACTCCATATCTTTCGGACATATACTCTCTCAGGGCATCTGTCACTCCCGTATAGAATCCTTTCTGTTTCTCCGGCACCCAAAGTTTGTTGTCACGATAACGGTCAAGCTTTCTGAGAGCTACTATATGAGGTGGATCCCTGCGTACATTCTCCCCTGAAGCCTTTCCCCTGCGGATAATCAGAAGACACACAAGGATGGTGACAAGGAGGACGGAAAGCCATCCACCCAATATCCATGGCATCACCTCATCATAAGTCAGAGGATATCTGATCTGCTCCTTTATGTCATGTGGTACGAAGGTCGCCGTATCGACCGGCATGGTCTTGACCTCAAGAGCCATCGGTTCAAAGACAAGAGTGTCCAGAACTCCATCTGACGAGAGTCTCTGCAAGGCTATCTGAGGCAATTTATATGATCCTTCCTGAAATGTTGTAAGAAGAAGACTTCCTCTTATATCATATTTCCGCGGGTTTCCCTTCTTCTCCTTGCTGACATTCAAGGTATCGAGAATCCAAGGAGACAGCGACATTATCGGATTGTCCTTGTCGTTCTGCCATTCAGGACAGACAAGTCTTGTTCCCTCTCCGACATGCTTCAATTCAAAGCCATAGAGAAACTGATCGGCAATCAGCACCGAATCCCTCTCCTGGAGCGGTCTAACGAAGGCTCCGTTCACCGGTATAACCTTGCCGGACCGGACCGAAACGGTATCAGTAACAGGTTCAGTCAGATGCTCTTGAGCACTCAGGCCCAAGGGTAGTAGAAGACATAGAATATATTTTAATGCCTTGTGCATAGCATCATCTGTTTTTAAACAAGGTCATGAGGCTGCGGACATAATCCGAATCGACAGCAACACTGACCTTATCAACATTATACTTCATGAAAAGACGTGAAGAGGACTGTCCCACAGCATCGAACCAGGCCTCATAAGCCTTCCTCATCCTTCTGTCTGAGGTATTCACCCATGCCGCCTTACCGGTCTCTGAATCCTTGATATGAACCAGACCAATGTCAGGAATGCTTCTTTCCCTTGGATCGTAGACTTCTATCACAGACAGATCGTGTCTGTTTACAGCTACTTTCAGAGCCTCTTCATACCTTGGACTGCCGTCTTCAGCGACATCAAGCATATCCGACAGAAGGAATGCCGTGCATTTCTTCTTTATTGCATTGGTAAGATAGCGGAGTGCCTCAGAGATGTCAGTACCGTCAGTCGTCGGCTGGAACTCGATTATCTCTCGGATGATGTGCAGCAGATGGCTGCGTCCCTTCTTGGGCGGAATGAACTTTTCCACCTTTTCACTGAAGAAAAGGGCACCGACCTTGTCATTATTGATTATTGCGGAGAACGACAGGACAGCAGCGATTTCCGCTATCATATCCCTCTTGTTCATCCCTGAAGTTCCGAACAGTCTTGAACGGCTGACGTCAACAAGAAGCACCACCGTAAGTTCCCTCTCCTCTTCAAAGACCTTGACATACGGTGAACGGAGACGTGCCGTAACATTCCAGTCCATGTTACGTACATCATCTCCGTACTGATACTCCCTAACCTCACTGAAAGCCATACCACGGCCCTTGAAGGCCGAATGATACTCTCCAGCAAAGATCTGATGAGAGAGAGCACGGGTCTTTATCTCAATCTTTCTGACCTTCTTGAGAAGGTCGTTTGCCGATAAATTATTGTCCATACTTATTGTTAAAGATGTCTCGACTCACTCCGTCCGCCCGACATGACAGTCTGAATCATCGTCCCGACTGAGCAACCCTTGTCATTTCGACTGAGCTGGCCTTGTCATTTCGACTGAGCGAAGCGAATGGAGAAATCTACTAAGGAACTTCTACTGCATTGATGATTTCGTTGATGATCTGGTCGGTAGTCATGTTCTCTGCCTCTGCCTCATAGGTAAGACCGATACGGTGACGGAGAACCTCATGACATACGGCTCTCACATCCTCCGGAATCACATATCCTCTTCTCTTGATGAATGCGTAGGCCTTCGAAGCCATTGCAAGCGAGATGCTGGCACGAGGCGAAGCACCATACGAGATGAAATTGGCTATCTGGCCAAGATTGTAGTCCTGAGGTGTACGTGTAGCATACACGATGTCCACGATATATCTTTCGATCTTCTCATCCATATAGACATCCTTCACGACCTCCCTCGCCCTCACGATATCTTCAGGTTTGAGAACAGGGTTGGCCTTAGGGAATTCGCCGCTGTTGTTCATGCGGATGATCTGACGTTCTTCTTCCTTCTTCGGATATGTCACGACAACCTTGAGCATGAAACGGTCAAGCTGCGCCTCCGGGAGAGGGTAGGTTCCTTCCTGTTCGATAGGGTTCTGTGTCGCCATCACCAGGAAAGGCTCCGGGAGCTTGAAAGTCTCCTCACCGATTGTGACCTGACGTTCCTGCATCGCCTCAAGAAGAGCTGACTGCACCTTTGCTGGAGAACGGTTGATCTCATCGGCAAGCACGAAATTAGCGAAAACCGGACCTTTCTTTATCTGAAACTGTTCCGTCTTCTGAGAGTAGATCAGAGTACCGAGAACATCAGCTGGAAGAAGATCCGGAGTAAACTGAATGCGGCTGAACTTTGAGTCCACAGCCTGGGACAACGTATTAATAGCCAACGTTTTGGCCAAACCAGGAACACCTTCAAGAAGAATGTGTCCATTGGCAAGCAGGCCTATGAGAAGATTCTCCACAAGATGCTTCTGTCCAACTATGACCTTATTCATCTCCATGGTCAGGATGTCGACAAAAGAACTCTCCCTCTGGATTCGGTCATTCAATTCTTTTATGTTTATGCTCTCCATAAATATGATTTTTGATATTTTTGCATTTTATTTCAAACCGACAAATATACTCAATAATTCCGATATGCGATACAGCATCAGACTTTCATACGACGGCAGTGCATTCTGCGGATGGCAGATACAGAACAACGCCAGGACAGTTCAGGGAGAACTGGAAAAAGCCTTGTCCACACTGCTGGGTGAAGCCATTTCCGTAACGGGTGCCGGACGCACCGACAGCGAAGTGAATGCGATAAACTACATTGCCCACTTCGAAACGACCGATGCAATCAGCATGGAATCAGGAAAACTTTGCTACAAATTAAATGCCATGCTTGCACATGAAATCAGCATCCATGAAATTTCCGAAGTTTCTGATGAATTCCACGCAAGATTCGACGCCAGATCACGGGAGTATCACTACTTCATCCATTTCAGAAAGGACCCGTTCTGTGAAAGATTTTCATATAGGATGAGATACCCTCTTGACATCGATGCCATGAACAAAGGGGCCGCCCTGCTGCTCGGAAAGCACGATTTCAGCTGTTTCGAAAAGGTCGGCGGCAACAACGCGACATCCATCTGCACCATAACGGAAGCATTCTGGAGCCCTTATATTCCGGCACATGCATCAATGATGGGTTTCCCCGTCAATGACGGCGAATACATCGTCTTCCGCATCAAAGCGGACCGGTTTCTCAGGAACATGGTAAGAGCTATTGTGGGCTCCCTTATTGAAATCGGAAGAGGAAAAAAGGACCCTTCATGGATCTCTGAACTCATAGCTTCCGGCAGCCGTTCCGATGCAGGCCAGTCCGTTCCGGGAAAGGCTTTATTCTTTACGGGTGCCGAATACAGCAATGCCGAAAGATAAATTTTATAATTCGGCATTTTTTAACTACTTTTGCATGATTATGCGCTTTAAATAAAAACAACTATGCTTTTCAATCTTTTACAGGCAGATACTGCCGCACTTGCAGAGACTGTAGCGACACAGCAGGAGGTAAGACTGTCGCTGATCGACATGGCGTCAAAAGGAGGATGGCTGATGATCGTCCTTCTTATTCTTTCGATTATGGCCATCTATATCTTCGGCAGCAAATGGTGGATGATACGCAAGGCCGGAAACATCGACAAGAACTTCATGAATGACATCCATGACCTGATCCACGACGGAAAGATCAAGTCGGCGATCGACCTTTGCCAGAGATATGATTCTCCTATCGCAAGACTGGTGGAGAAAGGTATTGAAAGAATCGGTAGGCCGCTGCAGGATATCCAGACTGCGGTTGAAAACATGGGTAATGTGGAAGTTGCCAGACTCGAGAAGGGACTCCCTATGCTTGCAACCATTTCCGGAGGTGCACCTATGATCGGATTCCTCGGAACCGTTACCGGTATGATCGAGGCATTCTTCAGGATGTCCACAGCCGGCAACAACATCGACATAACCCTTCTTTCCGGAGGTATATATGAAGCGATGGTTACAACGGTAGGCGGTCTTTTTGTAGGTATCATAGCATATTTCGGATACAACTTCCTGACATCACAGATTTCGAATCTCGTGTTCAAGATGGAAAACACTACCATCGAATTCATCGACATGCTCCATGAGCCGTCTGACAAATAATCACAAAGGAAATGGCTATCAAAAGAACAACAAAGGTTGATTCAGCGTTCTCGATGTCCTCAATGACGGACATCGTGTTCCTGCTTCTGATCTTCTTTCTGGTGACATCGACACTGATCAATCCCAATGCATTGAAGCTTCTGCTGCCTAAGAGCACAGGACAGGTGTCGGCAAAGGCTACTGTAAGCGTATCGATAAAGCATTGGCAGGACAAGGACAATTTCACCTTCCATATCAACGGCGAGGAGAAGCCTTTGAGATTCGACAGGATAGAGGACGAACTCATCGAACTTCTGCAGACTGAAGATGATCCGACATTCTCTATCTATGCAGATGAGACAGTGCCTATCAGGGAAGTCGTGAAGGTAATGAACATTGCAAAGAGAAATCACTACAAGGTCATAATGGCCACATCACCGGAATAAAAGACAATACAAGACAGAGTATGGCCGACCAGCGATACATACGGGAAAGACAGAGACAGGAAAAGAATTCAAGGACGACGGGAGCCGTCCTTACCGTGTCTCTGCACATAGCCCTGCTGGGAGGTTTCGCCATGACCGGTTTCACCTATCTGGATCCCCCGCCTCCTGAAAAGGAGCAGATTCTGATAGAGTTTGAAGAGCCGGAAATCAGAAAGCCTAAACAGACATGGAAAGGTGCACAGCCTCAGGTTGCTCAGCCAAGACCTCAGGACCCTATAAATCTGGTTCAGAAATCAGAGGCACAATACGAAGGGACAAAGACCAATGAGGCTCCGGAAGCTACTGTAGACGATTTCGGCGATGTTGACGTTAAGGAACCGCCACGCGAGAAGGAAATAAACAGAAGGGCACTTTTCAGTGCGGCAAACAATAAGACAGAAAAGGACACACTGGCAGCACAGACTGCTGCAAAAGTGTCGGATGCATTGAAGGAAGGACATGCATTGGGCAATCAGACAAATGGAGAATCGTCTGGAGAACCTAACGCAAGACTTACAGGTCGAAAGGTTGTCGGATCTCTGCCTCGTCCTTCGTACGGAACACAGGCTGCGGGTAAGGTTGTTGTGGAGATATGGGTGGACAATTACGGAAACGTACAGAAGGCAACAGCAGGTGCGGAAGGCACGAATGTAACAGACAAGACCCTTTGGCAGGCTGCAAGGAAAGCCGCATTGGGAGCACACTTCAACATGAGTGCGGATGCTCCGCCACTACAGAAGGGAACAATTACATATGTATTCAAACTGAACTAAACTTTATTAATCATAATTTTTAAGTGCCGGGAAGGCGAAATAAAATGGAAGATAACAGAAGAGGCGGCAATGGCCGCAGAACAGAAGGCCGTAGGGATTATGGCCAGAGAAGTTTCTCGGGAGAGAAAAAATCATTCGGTAACAGAGAGAGAAGGTCATTCGGCGGAGACAGACCACGCAGATCATTCTCTGACAGCGAAGAAAAGAGACCGTTCTCAGGAGAAAGAAGATCTTTCTCAGGTGAGAGAAGATCTTTCTCCGGCGAGAGAAGAGGTTTCTCTGATGAAAGAAGGTCATTCGGTGGGGACAGACCGCGCAGACCATTCTCTGACAGCGAAGAGAAGAGACCGTTCTCAGGAGAAAGAAGACCTTTCTCCGGCGAGAGAAAAGGTTTCTCTGATGAAAGAAGGTCATTCGGTGGCAGCAGACCACGCAGATCATTCTCTGACAGCGAAGAGAAGAGGACATTTTCAGGAGAAAGAAGGTCATTCTCAGGTGAAAGAAAATCTTTCTCAGGCGAAAGAAGAGGTTTTGGAGGAAAACCGGCATTCAGGAACTCCGGAAAGAAGAGTTTCTATGGAAGCAAGGACCTCAATTATTTCCGCAATGAAGAAGAAAGCGGCATCAACAGGATGATAAACCGCAGACCTCAGCTCGACAACGACAATTACTCTGACAACGACATGATCAACATCCCTGTAAAGGAGGAGATCAGACTTAATAAATTCATAGCAAACTCTGGAGTCTGCTCAAGAAGAGAAGCAGACAATTTCATTCTTGCCGGAGTCGTTACTGTAAACGGTGAGGTGATCACAGAACTTGGCACCAAGGTAAACATCAACACCGACGACATCAGATTCAACGGCGAAAGACTCAAAGGCGAAAGCAAGGTCTACATCGTGATGAACAAGCCTAAGGGTTATGTAACTACGGCAAGCGACCCTCATGCAGACAAGACAGTGATGGATCTTCTCAAGGGATGTCCGTCAAGAGTATTCCCTGTGGGAAGACTTGACAAGAACACCACAGGAGTCCTCATGTTCACAAATGACGGAGAAATCGCAGAGAAGCTGACACACCCTTCATACGACAAGAAGAAGATCTACCAGGTATCTCTCGACGGCAAGCTCAAGAAGGATGATTTCGACAAGATCGTGAGCGGAGTCGAACTCAATGACGGCCTGATTGCAGCAGACGCACTCGAATATATCGAGGAGGACGACCACCGCAAGCTCGGAATCGAGATCCACTCCGGAAAGAACCGTATCGTAAGAAGGATTTTCGAATCACTCGGATACGAAGTAAAGGCCCTTGACAGAGTGTATTTCGCAGGACTTACAAAGAAGGGACTGAAGAGAGGAGAGTGGAGATATCTTTCAGAAGGTGAAGTGAACCTTCTCAAAATGGGAGCATACCTTTAATATATAATATGAGCGAGCAGACCAAAAGACATCGTGCAGGATTTGTCAACATCATAGGTAATCCTAATGTCGGCAAATCCACACTTATGAATGCCCTTGTGGGTGAGAAACTTTCAATAGTTACAGCAAAGGCCCAGACCACAAGACACAGGATCATGGGTATCGTCAACGGAGAGGACTACCAGATAGTATATTCCGACACGCCTGGCATCCTGAAACCGAACTACAGGCTCCAGCAGAGCATGATGAATTTTGTGGATACGGCTATCGGAGATGCCGACATCATCCTTTATGTCACCGACACAGTCGAGAAAGGAGACAAGAATGAGGAATACATCAGCAAGCTCCAGAAGATCCAGTGTCCTGTCATTCTTGTGATAAACAAGATAGACATAAGTTCCCAGGAGCAGGTTATGGAACTTATGGCATGGTGGAAGGAGCAGCTGCCGGAAGCTATGATTTTTCCGGCTTCCGCACAGGAGAAGTTCAATCTGGAAAATATCTTCGATGCTATCACATCTAACCTGCCTGTCGCTCCACCATGGTATGACAAGGATGTCTTCACTGACAAGAACCTCAGGTTCTTCGCCTCTGAAATAGTACGTGAGAAGATTTTCCTGAATTACAAGGAAGAGATTCCGTACAGCTGCGAGGTCGTTGTGGAAGAATTCAAGGAAGGCGAGGAAAGATATGACATCAGTGCGGTAATCTATGTAATGAGGGACTCGCAGAAGGGTATCATCATAGGCAAGGGCGGACAGTCCCTGAAGAAAGTCGGGACTCAGGCCCGTATCGATATGGAGGATTTCTTCCAGAAGAAGGTATTCCTGAGACTGTTTGTAAAGGTTGACCCGGACTGGAGGGAAAGCAAGAAGGAATTAAGAAAATTCGGATACGAATATTAAAAGAAGCGAGGTAAAGATGAGTATTGAAGAAATGGAACTGCCAGAGGATTCGGTTCCCGGCAAATTCGACAAGCTGCTAGGAGAAAACAGCAGAAGATTCAAGCTCAGCGGCATGTTCAAGGACTGGTTCCTTGATTATTCGTCCTATGTAATCCTATATAGGGCGGTTCCGCATATTGTAGACGGAATGAAACCTGTGCAGAGACGTGTACTTCATGCAATGTGGAGAATAGACGACGGCAGGTACACCAAGGTTGCCAACATCGTGGGACAGGCCATGCAGTTCCATCCTCATGGCGACCAGTCGATTCTGGGAGCCCTCGTACAGCTCGGACAGAAGAATTATCTGATTGATTGTCAGGGTAACTGGGGTAATATCCTGACAGGTGACTCAAATGCCGCACCCCGTTACATCGAGGCACGTCTGAGCAAGTTTGCCAAGGAAGTGGTATTCAATCCGAAGACCACAAACTGGATGACATCCTACGACGGACGAAACCAGGAACCGGTAGAACTTCCAATCAAGTTCCCGCTTCTTCTTGCACAGGGTGCAGAAGGTATTGCCGTGGGTCTTGCATCCAAGATACTGCCGCATAACTTCAACGAACTCATCGATGCATCGGTAGCCATTCTCAGAGGAGAGGAATTCGAATTGTTCCCGGACTTCCCTACCGGAGGATATGCCGACTGCACCAAATACATGAAAGGTCAGCGAGGAGGAGTAGTGAAGGTACGTGCAAAGATCGAGAAACTCGACAAGAACACGCTTTCCATAACAGAGATTCCTTATGGAAAGACAACACATGTGATCATCGATTCCATCCTCAAGGCCAAGGACAAGGGTAAGATAAAGATCAAGAAGATCGACGACCTTACCACAGACAAGGCCAATATCCTGATCCACCTTCCGAATGATGTGTCGCCCGACAAGACCATAGATGCTTTGTATGCATTTACAGACTGTGAAGTTTCCATATCACCGAATACCTGCGTGATCGTGGACCATAAGCCTCAGTTCCTCAGTGTCGATGATGTCCTGAGATACAGCACCCAGCATACAAAGGACCTGCTCGGTCAGGAGCTTCAGATCAGGCTTGACGAACTGGAGAACGACTGGCATTACAGTTCCCTTGAAAAGATATTCTTTGAGAACAAGGTCTACAAGATTCTCGAAGGAGATGCAAAGACCTGGGAAGCACAGCTGCAGGAAGTGTTCGACGAGATGCTGAAGTATCAGGGCATGCTGAAACGCCCTATCACTATGGATGACATCCATAAGCTGGTCGAAAAGCCTGTAAGAAAGATTTCAAAGTTCGACACCAAGGCTGTAGAAGAAAAGCTTAGAGGCATCGAGGATGAGATGCAGGAGGTACAGAATCATCTGGATCACCTTACAGAGTTCACTGTCAATTACTTCAAGAATCTCAAGAAGAAATACGGAAAGGACTATCCGCGTCTTACCGAACTGACCGGATTCGAATCCATCGCCGTCACAAAGGTAGTGAACAACAATGCCAAGCTATATGCGAACAAGGCAGAAGGATTCGTGGGCACAAATCTCAAGAAAGAGGATAATGCAGAATACATCTGCGACTGCTCAGACCTTTCAGAGATAATCGTGATTCATAAGGACGGTAAATATATGGTGACCAAGGTTTCTGAGAAAGCCTTCCTCGGCAAGGACATCCTTTATGTGGGAGTCTTCGACAGAAACGACCAGAGAACCATCTACAATGTCATCTACCGCGAGGGAAAGACTTCTGTCAGCTACGCAAAGAGGTTTGCAGTGACAAGCATCACCCGAGACAAGGAATATGACATAACTCAGGGAACTCCAGGATCGACCATACTATGGTTCACTGTCAACCACAATGGTGAGGCCGAAACTGTGAAGATTTACCTCAGGCCACGTCCGAAGCTCAAGAAACTGATAGACGAGTACGACTTCTCAGAACTCGGCATCAAGGGAAGGGCTTCAAGAGGAAATCTTGTATCCAAGAACCCTATCCAGAAGATTACCCTCAAGTCCAAGGGTGTGTCTACCATCGGAGGAAAGGACATATGGTTTGACGAAGACATCCAGAGACTTAACGAAGACGGAAGAGGCCTGCATCTGGGACAGTTCAATACAGGCGACCACATCCTTGCAATCTGCAAGGACGGTACATATTACACTACGACCTTCGACCTCAGCAACAGATATCAGGGCGAACTGCTCAAGATTGAAAAACTCGATGTAAACAAGACCTACACAGCACTCTACTACGACAAGGGTGTCGAGGCGTTCTACATAAAGAGATTCTCGTTCGATGTGAGCGACAACACATCCGTAAGCTTCATTTCCGAAACCAAAGGTTCATATCTTGTAGCAGTCAGCGATGACCTGCACCCTCAGGTAGAAGTCATCTTCGGTGGAAAACACGAGCATAGGGAGCCGGAAAGGCTTGATGCAGAGGAATTCATCGCAAAGAAGGGTATTCAGGCAAAGGGTAAGAAGACGAGTGCAATGGATGTCAAGGCTGTTCAGTTCATCGAGCCTCTTCACAAGCCGGAGGATGACATAAGGCCGGAAGAATCC
Organism: Bacteroidales bacterium; assembly: GCA_017625725.1. Classification (GTDB taxonomy): domain Bacteria; phylum Bacteroidota; class Bacteroidia; order Bacteroidales; family UBA932; genus Cryptobacteroides. Next base: position 67,639 of record JAGAKH010000092.1, read on the forward strand.
GAAGCAGACAACCAGGCCGGAGAGATCGATAATACAGGAGTGGAAGATCCTATCGATCTGGAACTGGATGATGATCCACAGTTGACCTTGTTCTGATCATGATAATTACATTGACAGGATTCATGGGATGCGGCAAGAGCAGCGTCGGGAGGAGACTCTCGGAACTGCTCTGCTGCCGTTTTATGGACCTGGACACCCTCATAGAGGAAAAGGAGGGAAGAGTAATTCCTGAAATCTTCTCTTCTGATGGAGAAAAGGAGTTCCGCAGGATGGAAAAAGAGACATTGGAAAGCCTCGTCACGGATCAGGATGAAGGAAAGACCTTGATACTGGCTTTGGGTGGAGGTTGCGTAATGACTCCCGAATGTGCCAGGCTCGTCCATGAGAAGACCAGATGCATCTATCTGAGGGCTTCAACAGACACCTTGATCACCCATCTCGAAGGTGGTACGGAAGGAAGACCGCTTCTCGCTGCGGAAGATCTGCGTTGCCGCATCCTTGAACTGATGTCACAAAGATCGGAGACTTACGAAGCAACTGCCCACATCATCATAGATACGGACGGTAAGGATATTGAAGAGGTCGCAGCAGAGATTTCAAGAATGGAGCTGTCCGGAATCTAGACAAGTTCGTCTCGTTCACGTAGGTCCTTTACACGCAATTGCGTATTGGCTGTACCACGGTAATAGTTCTCGACAATAGAGTAGCATACATCTACCGGATTACCGTTCTTTATATGGTCAAAATAATCAGCCATATTGAAGGCTATCGCCGAGATATGATGATATGGATGAGATTCCTGTATGAGTTCGAGCTTCAGATGTCCGCCTTCGGCACCAACCTTACGTCCCATTCCATTGTCATAGACATTATCTGTTCTGAATACAGGAGCTGAATTTCCCGGGCCGAAAGGCTGGAACTGCTTGAGGATTCTGAGGAACTTCGGTGTGATCTGCGAGAAATTGAGCATTGCATCTATATCTACCACAGGGGTCTGCATTTCAGGAATTATCCTGCCGGAGATGAACTTCTCGATCCTCTCGCAGAAAAGAGGAAGGTTCTCTTCCTTCAAGGTCAGGCCGGCCGCATAGAGATGTCCTCCGAAGTTCTCAAGAAGGTCAGAACAGCTTTCTATAGCATCATAGAGATCAAAGCCGTGTACACTTCTGGCTGATCCTGTCACGAGTCCACCCTGGGACTGAGTGAATACGATGGTTGGCTTGTAATAAGCCTCGACAAGTCGGGAAGCGACAATACCAACCACACCTTTATGCCACTGAGGATTATATACGATGGTTGCCTTGCCGCTTGAAAGACAGTTTCCGGATTCCACCATCTCAAGAGCCTCCTGAGTGATGCGTCTGTCAATGTTCTTTCTTTCGTTGTTATGCTCGTTGATTTCCGTACCGAGACGGATAGCCTCTCTTGCATTGGTCGCTGTCAGAAGTTCCACTGCAATTCTACCGGATTCCATTCTTCCCGCAGCATTGATTCTCGGACCAATCTTGAAGACGATATCGTCGATAGTAAGATGACCTGGCTCAAGTCCCGAAAGCTGGATCATTGCAAGCAGGCCTTCACGAGGATGGCTGTTAAGCTGCTTCAATCCGAAATGTGCCAGGATCCTGTTTTCATCAGTCACTGACACGAGATCAGATGCTATGCTTACCACCAGAAGATCCATCAGAGGGATGAGGGTCTCGAAAGGAATATCGTACCTCTGAGAATAGGCCTGGACCAGTTTGAAACCAACTCCGCATCCTGAAAGGTCGTCGAATGGGTAATGGCAGTCCTCTCTCTTCGGGTCAAGGACAGCCACAGCCTTCGGAAGTTCATTTTCAGGAAGATGATGGTCACATATTATGACATCGATGCCCTTTTCACGGGCATATTCGACCTTTTCGTTTGCCTTGATGCCGCAGTCCAAAGTGATTATGAGACGGAAATCATTTTCCGATGCCCAATCTATTCCTTTGTAAGACACTCCATAGCCTTCATCATATCTTTCCGGAATATAGAAATCCACCTTTCTGGTAAGACGACGAAGGAAGGAATATACAAGGGATACGGCTGTCGTTCCATCAACATCATAGTCTCCGTAGACAAGGATCTTTTCCCCTGCGATGACTGCATCATGCACTCTCTCCACAGCCTTATCCATGTCTGTCATAAGGAACGGATCATAGAGGTTGTCAAGATTCGGACGGAAGAATGAACGGGCTTCCTCGAAGGTACGCACGTCCCTCTGAACAAGAAGTTCCGCCAGAACCGGGTCAACTCCTAGCTCAGAAGAAAGCCTGCTCACGACCTCAGAGTCGGAATCTGCCTTCAATTTCCATATCTTCTCAACAGCCATATCCTACAAAGATATGGAATTTGTTTCAAAATCCGAAAGAGAATTTAAGATTATCTGATTATTTATGTTAAATTTGCATGTTTTGCCAGACATACCAGAATATTAACATTTAAAGAAATATATATTATGAGCATTATGGACCTCAACGAGCAGGAGCTGTTCAGAAGAGAATCGCTCGCTAAGCTCAGAGAACTAGGCATCGAGCCTTATCCTGCACCACTCTACCCTATCAACACATCTGCTGCACAGGTGAAGGCTGAGTTTGATGAGGAGAAAGGCAACTTCCAGGATGTGGTCATCGCCGGACGTATCATGTCAAGACGTATCATGGGTGCAGCGTCGTTCGGAGAACTTCAGGACGAGACAGGACGTATCCAGATCTATGTGAACCGCGACGAGATCTGCCCGGGTGAAGACAAGACAATGTACATCACTGTATGGAAGAAGCTTCTTGACATAGGTGACATCGTGGGAATCAAGGGATTTGCATTCATCACCAAGACCGGCCAGCTTTCAATCCACGCAAAAGAGCTTACTCTCTTGAGCAAGTCTCTCCGCGTTCTTCCTATCGTGAAGGAGAAGGACGGCGAAGTGTTCGATGCATTCTCGGATCCTGAGCTCAAGTACAGACAGAGATATGTTGACCTGATCGTAAATCCTCAGGTCCGCGACACATTCATCAAGAGAAGCCAGATCGTGGCTACAATGCGTGAGTACTTCAACGAGGCAGGATGCCTTGAGGTCGAGACCCCTATCCTCCAGAGCATCCCGGGTGGTGCTACGGCACGTCCGTTCATCACTCACCACAACGCCCTTGACATTCCTCTTTACCTCCGTATCGCAAACGAGCTCTACCTCAAGAGACTCATCGTCGGAGGATACCACGGAGTGTATGAGTTTGCAAAGGACTTCCGCAACGAGGGTATGGACAAGACTCACAATCCGGAGTTCACATGCATGGAAATCTATGTGGCATACAAGGACTATATCTGGATGATGGAGTTCGTGGAGAAGCTTCTCGAGAAGATCGCCCTCAAGCTCCATGGCAAGACCGAGGTTACAATCGGAGAGAATCAGGTTGACTTCAAGCCACCTTTCCGCCGTCTTCCTATCCTCGAGGCAATCAAGGAATATGCAGGAGTTGACGTAGCAGGAATGGACGAAGACCAGCTTCGCGAGACATGCAAGAAGCTCCATGTGGAGACAGATCCTTCATTCGGAAAGGGCAAGCTCATCGATGCTATCTTCGGTGAATACTGTGAAAAACACCTCGTGCAGCCTACATTCATCACAGACTACCCTGTGGAAATGTCGCCTCTGACAAAGCGTCACCGCACAAATCCGGAACTCACAGAGCGTTTCGAGCTCTTCGTATGTGGTAAGGAACTTGCCAATGCTTATAGCGAGCTGAACGACCCTATCGACCAGTACGAGCGTTTCCAGGATCAGCTCAAGCTGAAGGACAAGGGAGATGATGAGGCTATGTTCATTGATATGGACTTCGTACGTGCTCTTGAATACGGTATGCCTCCTACATCTGGACTCGGAATGGGAATTGACCGTCTGACAATGTTCATGACCAACTCCCCTACCATCCAGGACGTACTCTTCTTCCCTCAGATGAGGCCGAAGAGCCTGTAAAAGGTTTTATTATATAAAATACCAAGGCTGTACAGCCGGTGGTCCTTCCCACTTCGTGGGCCCCTTCCCTTTTCGGGAGCCAATGCCACCCTACTGTACAGCCTTGGTATTTTTATTTACTTCATAACTGCAAGCCGACACCGAGATTGAAGGTCAAGGTCTTGAAGGATATTGTAGATATGCCGGCGGAACAGACAAAGCGGTTCCAATTCAGCAACACTCCCACATCAAAGGCCGCTCCGCTGCAGGACCAGTCAGAGACCTCAGCCCATGTACCGTCCACATCATCCCAGCAAAGGCTGCGGCTGCCATATCCGGCACCGGCATAGGCAGAAACATGACGGGAAGCTGCAACCAGAAGCCCGGCAACAAAGGACTTGCAGCTGAATATCTCATTTCCACCAGGCCAGAAAGACACACCATTTGTAAGATGGCCATCAGAAGTACACTCATATGACGGATCGACTGAGGTGAAATTGCTTCTGAAAGCCATGTAGGCACCTACTCTGGCCCTGCTCAGACCAACCATAAGACCATAAGACAAGTCCGGTGCTGAAACTTGAGCCAGAATGTAGAAAGATGTCAGGTATGATCGCAGACTGAACATATCGGATCAGAACCAGTCAGAAAGTTTTCGGTTGGCCTTTTCCTTTATTTCAGGAGTGATGCTGCTTACGAGTGCCTTGACGCAGGCTGCAAGGGCAGCCAGGTCATCGGTGAATCCCAGCATCGGAAGAATATCGGGTATAAGGTCGACCGGCAGGATAAAATAGCCCAAGGCTCCTACAATCATGGCCTTATATTTCAAAGGCGTATTTTCGTCCTGAAGTACATAGTAGAGCAACAGTACGGGATAGATCACCTTGGAACCGGCCCTGCGGGCTACAGATGCAATCTTTTTCCAAAGACCTGGTTCATTGTAATGCTTGCCGTACTTTTCAATCTTATCTGGTTCAAGAGTTCTCATAACACGGCAAATTTAAGAAAAAAAGCAAAAGGTTTCATAGTAATGGCTATATTTGAAGTTCCTAAACAATAAGTTGCAGACTCAAGCTATGGCAATCATAAAGGAACTGAAGGGCGACAGACCTGTCATCGGGGAACGTGCATTTCTGGCTGAAACAGCTACGATAATCGGTACAGTGGAGATAGGAGACGACTGCAGCATCTGGTACGGAGCAGTCATAAGAGGTGATGTGGGAGCGATCCGCATCGGAGACCGCGTGAACATCCAGGACAATGCAGTGCTGCATGCCACATACATGCAGTCTGAGTGTATCATAGGGAATGATGTATCCATCGGACACGGAGCCAATGTACATGGATGCATCATAGGTAATGATGTGATAATAGGCATGGGTGCCATTGTCATGGACAATACTGTCGTTCCGGACGGTACGATAATAGCAGCCGGTGCTGTCGTTCCTGCAAATCAGGTACTTGAACCAGGCATCTGGGCCGGAATTCCGGCAAGGAAGATCAAGGACGGATCGGAAGCAGTCCAGGCAAAGGCCCATGCGAATGCAGAGCATTATCTGTTATATAAGAAATGGTACGAAAGTCAGATGAATCTATGACAAATTCTTTGCAGATTACCTCGCAAAATTATGCTAAATTTGCCTTGAAACAGGATACTATGAGAATCGAGAGCATAACATCAGCACAGAATCCCAAGATAAAGGATCTGCTTGCACTTCAGGAGAAGTCGAAGGAGAGACGGAAGAAAGGCCTGTTCGTTGTCGAAGGCAGGCGTGAACTTCTGCATTGTGTGGCATCCGGCTATGAACCTCACACTGTATTCGTATGCCCTGAAATATTACAGAAGGCCGATTTCGATGAGATTAAGGAGAATTGCAGCTGTAATTTCATTGAGATTCCTCAACACCTGTATGACAAGGTTGCTTACCGCGGCGGAACCGAAGGTGTCATTGCCGAGCTATACTGCCGCCCTCACGGACTGGACAGCATCGACCTTAAGGAAAATCCGCTTGTCGTGGTGCTGGAATCAGTCGAGAAACCAGGCAATCTCGGAGCAGTCCTTAGAAGTGCAGATGCGGCAGGGGTTGATGCCGTGATCATCTGCGATCCCCTGACAGATCTGTATAATCCGAATCTCATCCGTTCAAGCATTGGAGGAATCTTCACTGTCCAGGTAGCTGCGGCCACATCCGAAGAAGCTATCAAATGGCTGAAAGACAATGGAATAAAAATATACACAGCTCAACTTCAGGATTCAGAATGGTACTATGATACCGACATGACTTCAGGCACTGCTATCGTTATGGGCACAGAGGCCACAGGGCTGACAGATGTCTGGAGAGAAGCTGCGGACGCACATATCAGGATACCTATGCTCGGCAGGCTGGATTCGCTCAACGTTTCCGTATCTGCAGCGATTCTGATGTTTGAAGCTGTTAGACAAAGAAACTCCTGAACCATAATTAATCCTGAAACTTATGAAAAACACCAGATTCGGGCTCATCGGCCATCCTATTGCCCATTCCCTCTCCCCAGCACTTTTCAAGGCAGCATATAATGGAAAGTACTCATATGATCTGATCGAAGCAGAAGATTTTGATACAGCATATGAAAGATTTCTTGCAGGTTACGACGCAATCAACGTGACTGCCCCATTCAAGGAACTGGCATTCAGAAAGGCAGACATAGTCAGACCGGAATGCGAGGCTATCGGGGCGGCAAACATTCTCATCAGAACTCCGGATGGAGTTGTTGCCGCAAACAGTGACCATTTTGGAGTGACAGGAGCCATGATGACCGGACTGTATCCGGACAGGACAATCAAACCGGAAGCTCTTATCGTAGGTTGTGGAGGAGCAGCTAAAGCAGCTGCATATGCATGTCTGGAAATCGATTACAAGGTAACGGTCATAAACCGCAACTACGAAAAGGCCAGGGATTTTGCGATGATGATTTCATCACTGAACCCTTCATACAAAATTACTGCAAGACCTTTTGAAAAGTTTGCAAAGGCATTCAAGGATGCAGGAGTGATAATATACACTCTGCCGGTAGCCATAGACGCCCTTCATGAACTTAAGAGAAAGGACATCAGAGGAAACATTCTCAGAAAAGAAAATAAACTTATTGTCGAGGCCAACTATAAAGACCCTTCTTTTACGCCAGAACTTATAGAAAGCCTTCAGAAGGTCAATTCCAAGCTGACCTATGTGAGCGGTAAGGAGTGGCTCCTTCATCAGGCTGTCGGAGCATATCTTTCATTTACGGGAGAAGAGCCAAATATTGAGCAGATGCGTAAGGTTTTATAAGAAATTATTTATAACTTGCGGAGTTTTTGGGTTCGTCCGAAAACAAAGTAACTTTTAACACACCTTATTTATATGTCATTAAACAAAGCAATGCTGATCGGTAACGTTGGTAGAGACCCTGAGGTACGTTACCTTGATGGAAATTCGGGACAGGCAAAGGTGGCGACATTCACATTGGCCACAACCGAGAGGTACAGGGACCGCAACGGTGAAACACGTGAAAACACAGAATGGCACAACATCGTGGCATGGAGAAATACAGCTGATGTCGTGGAAAGATTTGTAAAGAAGGGCACACAGCTCTATATCGAAGGACGTATCCGCACAAGATCATGGGACGACCAGACCGGTAACAAGAGGTATACTACCGAAATCATCGCCGACACTCTCCAGCTACTTGGAAAGAAGTCAGACAACCCGGCAGCGTCAGGTCCTCAGCAGACCTATCAGCAGACAGCACCTGCACAGCAGACTTACCAGCAACCGGCACAGGCATTCCAGCAGCCGGCACAGGCTCAGGCTGCCCAGAACATCTCAGACGACATGCCTGACGACGATCTTCCATTCTAATCAGATGAATTAATCAAAGAATATATATCGAAATGAAACTTGATGTTGTATTAGGCCTCCAGTGGGGCGATGAAGGAAAAGGTAAAATCGTTGATGTGCTTGCGGGAAACTATCCGGTAGTAGCACGTTTTCAGGGTGGTCCGAACGCCGGTCACTCTCTTCATTTTGAAGGCAAGAGCTTCGTTCTCAGATCAGTTCCTTCAGGAATCTTCAGAAAGGATGCCATTAATATCGTCGGAAACGGTGTCGTTCTCGACCCTATCACATTCAAAGGTGAATGCGACAATATTGCCAAGACCGGCATTCCTGTAACTGAAAGAATCGTGATTGCCAAGAAGGCACACCTTATTCTTCCTACACACAGACTGCTTGATGCTGCCAACGAGGCCGCGATGGGCAAAGGCAAGATCGGATCCACACTCAAAGGTATCGGACCGACTTATACAGACAAGATCAGCCGTCATGGTCTCCGTGTAGGTGACATCCTTGCTCCTGACTTCGAGACAAGATATGCAAAACTGCAGAACAAGCATATTGCTCAGCTTAATCAGATGGGCTTCGATTGCGACCCTCATGCAGAGGACGAGGCATTCATGGAAGCTGTCAACTTCATCAGACAGTTCAAGCTCGTCGACTGCGAATACTACATCAACGACCTTCTCAAGACCAATGAAATCCTTGCAGAAGGAGCACAGGGCTCCATGCTTGACATCGATTACGGCTCATATCCATTCGTCACATCTTCTTCTACAGCATGTGCCGGAGCCTGCATAGGTCTTGGTGTAAACCCTCACATGATCGGTCATGTATACGGTATATTCAAGGCATACTGCACAAGGGTCGGCAGCGGTCCTTTCCCAACTGAACTCTTTGACGAGACAGGCGAAAAGATCCGTGCCATAGGTCATGAGTTCGGAGCTGTAACAGGACGTCCACGCCGTTGCGGCTGGCTCGATCTCGTAGCCCTGAAATATGCCGTGATGATCAGCGGAGTTACCGACCTCATCATGATGAAATCAGACTGTCTTGACACATTCGAGACCATCAAGGTCTGCACATCATACATCGTTGACGGTCAGCCTTCAGATCAGTGGCCATTCGACACTTATGCTGACATACAGCCTGTATACACCGAGTTCAAGGGATGGAATACAGACCTTACACACTGCCGCACTGAAGAGGAACTTCCTCAGGAATTCCGCGAATACATCGCATTCATGGAGAATTTCCTCGGCGTTCCGATCAAGATAATTTCTGTTGGTCCGGACCGCGAGGCTA